>JAYUEB010000707.1:0-3097 GCA_043739525.1 Bdellovibrionales bacterium | reverse complement strand
AAGATCCAAGAAGCGATTTTTTAAAGCAGCCGGGAGTTTGTCGATATAAGGAGAAAGTGCACGCGGATTCATCAATGAAGCCAGCAAATTTCTTTTTGCCTCTGCAGGAATGAGCTGCCAAACGGCATATCCGACAGGCATTGAATATTTCTTCAGGAATGATTTCATCGTTTCAATGAAGCTTTCTTAAATAAATGATTTGCAGAACTCGTGCTAGAGTATTTAATATACAGTGATAGTTCAAATTATTTACTCAAAATGAGTCAATAAAGTAGTGAGTCGAATTGACTTGAAATAATTTGACCTGATTTGACCTGACCGGATTTGAATTGGCTTGAACTGGTTCGAAATGACTCGGGTTGGACTCAGCGGCTAGGGCTCGGCGGTTACGCGTATGGCCTTAAACGAAAGTCATTAAAGAGGTTTGAGATGAAATATGTATGGACGCTTCTTTTTTTAGTTCTGATGTCGGGCAGTTGGTATATCGCAAACGCAGAATCGAATTATAATGTTGAGGATAACGCGCGCGCCGAAGCCAATTTTGCAAAAATGATAGTCGATGCCGTTAAGGCTAAACGTCCTCAGGTAACCGATGTGCACTTTCTTCAACTTTTCACCGAAGTGATTGAAGAAAATAAATTTATGCGGGCGCACTTCAAATATGAAGTTGAAGAGCCGACGACTAACGGCGACGTGTCAACTCAATTGATTACGGGCATCGCGCAACTTCACTCGCAGGATAACGGCGAAAGCTGGTTGGTGAAGCCGCCCGATTTAATTTCAGATGAAATTAATTTTAGGAATGGCGTAAAGATTATTCGTGGTCAAGATACTGATGAAGAGTCTGGCAACGACATCGACAAAAACAAAACGATTCAAAAATCAGAAGAAAAGCAAAAAGAATGAATGAAATTCTAAAAAACACCAGTCCGTCTGCGTTTAAATTTTTGACTATTGATGAACAAGGTTTTCCGGCCCTCGGAGGAGTTCGAGTCGCTGATGAAAACTTTGGTAAAGAAATTATCAAGGGCATCTCGATGGACAAAGAGGGCCGCGCCTTTACCAAAGCCGCTGGCGAAACCTATTTGGTTGAGTTTTTTGATGAGCCTCTGGTCGCTCAGAATGTCGAAGTCGTTGATGCAAAGACCGGCAAAATGATCCTGCCCTACGGATTAAGTTTCGAATTTAAATTTGAAACGCTTTGCTCAGATGAATGGGATCGTTTTCATGGTCGCACCGACAGCAAAGTTCCGTTTGTTTTCTCCCGAGCAGCACAGGCTGAGTTTTTTAATCGCGTCGACAGCTATGATGATGAGTCGGTTACCATTAAAGGTAAAGCTTATACAATTGCGCCACTGTTTCAGCTCAATCAAAATGTCCAGAGCCCAGACTACTGGACAAAACGTTATCAAAACAAAGAAACTCAATGGGATTTGGGCGTTCCCGCTCAAGCTTTGAAATCGATTATGCCGCAGCTGAAATTATCTTCTCAGCGCATCGCTGTTTTAGGAGCGGGAACTTGTGAAGATGCGGCTTATCTTGCAAGTCTCGGCCACTTTGTGACCGCGATTGATTTTAGCGGCGAAGCCATCGCGCGCGCACGGCTGAAGTTTTCTCAACTCGAACGCTTGAAATTTGTCGAATGTGATATTTTTCATCTGCCTGCAAGCCTCGATCAAAGCTTTGATTTAGTTTTTGAACACACCTGCTACAGTGCTGTTGATCCAATGAAAAGATCTCAGCTCGTCAAAATTTGGAATCGCCTTCTCGCTCCTACCGGACATTTACTTGGAGTTTTCTTCACAATCGATAAACGCCAAGGGCCGCCTTTTGGCGCGAGTGAATGGGAACTGAAAAAGCGACTCGATAAATATTTTCGTCTGCTCTACTGGACAAGATGGCGCGAAGAAAATTACCCAAGAGCAGGTCAAGAGCTCGTGGTTTTCGCGCAAAAAAATAGCAAATCATAAAGCAGACGCGCCAGGCCCGATCGGGTCGAAGTCGCCGTTTTCGCACCTGAAAAGGCGTAGCCCCTCCGCTACGCCATCAGCAAAAGCTTACATAAACTGTCACTCACATTAGTTCGTCTTATGCATATCTAAGAAATTATTGATTTGTATTAATTACCGATTCAGATGAAAAACTTTCATCGGATTCATGGGTGAATCTGAAAAATTTGGGGTTATCGAAAAAAATTTTTAGGGGGGGTTTTAATGGATTTTAATCTTGTTCGGTTTAATGTTATTGGGCTTAACGGTATTCGGTCTAGTGGTATTCGGTCTAATGGTATTCGGTCTAGTCTCACTTCTGCTCTGGTTCTTCTTGCAACTTCAGTTTCATTCATGGCTTGTAGCCAATATCAGGGAACAAATTCATCAGACGGAGTTGCTGAAGGTATTATTGGCGGCCAAGTCGTTGTTCCAGCTGACGCTCTCGCTCACGGCGTAGTCGCTCTATATGATGTGCAACAAAAAGCGCTTTGTACTGCTTCGATCGCCAGCGCCAAGTATCTTATTACAGCGGCCCATTGCGTTCGCCCAGGATCAACCCAAAACTTGAGAGTTGTTTTCGGCACCGATATTACCAATAAAGCGACAATTACAGCTGTCGGTACAGTGACAGGAGCAGTGCAATCTCCGCTCTGGGCTACCAACCAAAGTAAAACTCAGAACACAGGAGATATCGCAGTTGTTCGCTTAGCCTCTCCGCTTCCAGCGGGCTATGCGCCAGTTTCGGTTTTGAATGACAATTCGGCTTTACAAGCTGGCACTTCGGTTTTGTTGGCTGGATACGGAATTTCTATAGGTCATCCAGATCCTACTAGTAAAAATGATAACGGAGCCGGGGTTCTTCGCAGTGTTGTCACTAAAATCGTGAATCCCGCGTTTAGCGCGTCCGAAGTGATGATTGACGAGTCTCAAGGTAAAGGCGCGTGTCACGGAGATTCAGGCGGCCCAGCTTATATTCAAGTGAACGGAAAAACCATGCTCTTCGGTGTGACCTCTCGCGGAACAGATCAATTCTGTGGTCAAGGGGTTGTCTACACAAACATCGTTGCTTACCTGAAATGGCTGCCAATTGCAGCACAACAACTTGA
>JAYUEB010000706.1:0-3097 GCA_043739525.1 Bdellovibrionales bacterium | reverse complement strand
AGCGGACCTGACCTGAAGACTTTCGACACCTTCCCACGCAGCCTTACGATTGGTTTTCGATTGAACATCTATCAGCAGGATTCTTGCATCTACAAGGCCATTTCGCAAACTCGTCGAATAAGGTCCTGACAACAACCAATCTGGGTTCTTATCTAATATTGCTAATGCGGCAGTCACCGGAGCCACGAGTTTATTGTTTTGAAGCGCCAAGCGATTTGCGCAATCCAGTCGAACAGTCATCAACCAAGGATCAAGACCTTTAAATTTAGACCAGGCTTTCAGCGTCTCACTCACGCAATCCGAGTATTTTGCAGTCATTTGAAAACGTTTAATGCGAGCCAAACTCTGAATTGATCCCTTCATTTTTTTGATCTCGACATCGGGATTCGGCGCATACATCCATCGACCGGCATTTAAATTATCATCGCTACTAATGGCGAGCGGCTCGATAGCCGAAAAGGCCACTGACGAAAAGGCCATTGACAAAACAAACACAAGGTTCACAGCAAAAATAAACTTTTGAATCATCATTTCCCACCGTCTTTGTTCAAGGAACTTCATAAATTTCATAATCTTTAATTCTAGACACATTCTTAAGCTGAGCCTTCCACGCCGGTTCGACTCCAGCTTTAACCGCAAACTCCAAACGCTCTTTAGGTCCCCAATAGATGTAGTTCACTTTCAAATCGTGAGCCATCTCAAGCCAATGTTCTTCGCCGCTCATCAGCGAGAAAAGCTTCTTCTTGGTTTCAGCATAAGAAATTCCGTGACCCCATAAATGGCCTTCATATCCCATCGCACGGCTTCGCCCAAGTGTCGTCAACTCATGATTGTAGGTTGTGCCAGAAGCAAACACTGCATTAACCGGAAGATCCTGCGTCGCTGCCTTCGCATTCGCAAGATCCAAGACTGAATACAAGGTAATATGTTGAGCAAGTGAAAACTGTGGCTCAGACAGAGCATACAGCCCGCCATAAGATAAGCTTAAGAGTAAAAGGACTTGAGTCCACGGTGCCCAATGCTTACGAAGAACTTCATAAGATAAAATCGCCAGCGCTAAATAAGGCCAAACTAAAACTTTAATATTATCCCAGGCCCACGGTGCCAGCATGAGGTTAAAAAACAAAATAAATAAGACAACGCTCAAAGCATATTCAAAATATAAATGTTTCAAACGATGTCGAAGCAGATAGATCCCAACACCTGCAAAAAGCAATAGAGGTGGCCCAAGATTAATTGAGAGATAAGATAGAAGGTTTTGCCCGGGTTCGATGGTCCATCCCCACTGCCAATGAATTACAGACGGAGATTTAAAGAAGTTCAACGAAAAGAGAACAAAGAAAGTACCGATGGTAAATGGCCAAAGCCAAACGAAAAAATACTTTCTCATCTCACCTGGCAGATCCTTCAGCTTTGATTTCTTCAAAATGAAACGATAAATTGCAACCGAAAAAATCATCAAACTCATCACAAAGAAAGTATGCAAATGAAAGAATGCCAGACTCGCCCACAAAATTCCCATAATTAAAAGTGTTCGAGGGTGCACCGGATTCTCAGGCTTTCGACGAGCTCCCAAAAATAAAAAATAGATGATCAAGACACCAACGGGGAGGGCCCACATAAATCCTCGCTGAGTAATAAACATAGAGAGAAACAGGTTCTTCCAGGCGAGGAGATTTTGAACGTCAAGGGCAGAGCCTTTTGCTAAAGCAACATATCCTCCACTAAAAAATAAGGCCACCATCGCAAGCCAACTGCCAGCTAAGCGAAGACAAACTAAGCTTGCGAGTGAACAAAATATTCCGATGAGAAAGAGATGGCTTGTCATAGGCACACCTAGGTTTTCCCAAAGGGCATCGTAGAGATCGATCCCAAATGGATAGCGAAGAAGCTCGATCGAAAAATTGGGATTCCGCAATGGGAAGTCGACTCCCAATGCCATATTACGGATATATTGAATGTGAAGTGGCAGATCCCCGAGATTATAAGGATGAAGCGTACGAAACTCACTATCCACTCGATAGTAAAGAAATAGAAAATGCCTGAGTGCTACAAATGCGACTGCCGCAAAAACCAGTTTCTCTAAAATACCCGCAGTTGTTTGCCTCCAGGCCCCCAGGCGAACATTAACAAAGTCGACTGATTCATAATCAAGTAAATTAGCCGTCAAGATCACCGATAGAGAAAGACTCAGGATCGAAATCCAGGGGCAAAGCTGACCGAATAGACAACTGAACGCGTAAGCCAGTAAAGAGCTGATTGCGATGTGAAGTAATCCAAACACAATCATTGGGTCACCGCCGGCTTTGGTTCAGCACTTGAAAAGTTCATGATCGATACTTCGCCACCCAAACTTCGAGCTTGGGCGAATGAGAGATCACTGAGCTGAAACTTTTCAGTGCTGAGATAAAGCGTACAAATATTATAAGAATCACGAACCTTAAACTGAGATTTAAAATATTTTCGAGTTATTTGCTTTTCAATTTTTGGCTCGTCGATCATATCGACAATAATGACGTCGGCGGTCTCTATCAACTTTTTCTGTTCTTTCAGTGGTGCCGGAATATCAGCTCCATTCGGTTCAATAAAAATTTCTCGATAAGAAAGATGTGTAAAATCCGACAATATCCATGGAAAGGGCCATGTCGCTTTGAGTCCCACTAAAATACCCATATTAATTTCTTCAGGAAAGTTCTGAACTCGACGCTTAAGAATTTCAACAATTGAATTCACGTCTTCAGAGCTCTGCACGTAAACGTAAGGTTCGGCCGAATCTTGAAAGTGAAAGAAGTTAAGTCGGACCGCCATCCCGAGAGAAATCGCGCAGAGCCCGAGAGCAAGCAAAGCACTGATACGCTTCGAGCGATAATGAAGTTGCGAGTTCATGTTCGATTTAGAAATTGCTATTGCTTGCACAAATTTAAATGAGCGCATTTCAGCCATCGCAAAACCCATCAAAAAATAGAGCGGCCAAATGATTCCGAGAATACACCACGGAGTTTTGTAAGGAATGATTGCATAGGCTAGAAGATTACCAAGAGCAAAGAAGCCAAAAAAGCGCGCTTGCTTCGATCCCAAAATAATCAGAACAGGAGCT
>JAYUEB010000705.1:0-9312 GCA_043739525.1 Bdellovibrionales bacterium | reverse complement strand
AGCCAAAAAAGGAAGAAGCACCTAAAGGTGAAAAAAAAGCTGAAGCAAAAGCGGCTCCAGAGCCAGAGCCTTCTGGCGATCTCCTGAGCGAAGACGTCAGCAAAGAATATGTTCCGCTCACAGTTCGACTCATTGAGAAACCTGACAACAAAGGGATTTTGCAATCGAAAGATCATCAAATGTTTTTTGGCCCAGGTGGCGGCATTGTCGATCTGGCTGATTTTGTCGAAAATCGACGTGGAAGCTACTATCTTCAGGTCGATTTCGGAAAAGGAAAACCTTCAGAAAATTCTGAAGAGGTTACTAAAGATTTTTCTAAAGAGGTCATTCACGTTTTTTATCTCAGCAATTCACGTCGTCGCAAATGGGACGGAAAAATCATTGGTGCCGGCTGCTACAAGTATTTTGACATTACTAGTTTTTTTAACAAAAGCATGCTGACCAATGGCTTCTTATTGAATACCACCGACCATTTGGACGTGACGACAATAGCTGGCAGCTTCTTTTTTGCTGCACAAATGAATAAAACCCTTTACATTTCTCAGCTGAGCATTAAGGATTCACGTTTTAATTCGATCCAATGCCGACCTATGCTCAGCAAGGTTGAATCTCTGTAAAGGAGCGGAATATGCAGTCAGAAGGCTCTTCACAAGTTGATTTATCGCCTGAAAATACTTCTGGGGAAAGTTCTCCTGCGCCAAAACTTCATAAAATTTTTGTAAGAGATCTCTCGGAGAAAGAGTCCTTTCAATCTGTATTCTTGGCTCGCGATAAATCGATATTGACCGGGAAAAACGGAAAGACCTATATGATCCTCACGCTGACTGATAAGTCCGGTGATGTAGAGGCCAGAGTTTGGGATAATGTTGAGATGATTTCGAATTCATTTCAAAATGGCGACATGGTTAAAATTAAAGGCCAAATGCAAATTTTTCAAGGTCGCAAGCAGGTCGTCGTTCATAAACTTGAAAAAGCTCAATCTGGCGAATATGACATGAATGATTTTTTAAACCAATCTGAGCAATCTCCTGAAGAGATGTATCAACAGCTTATTCAAATTGTCGAAACTGTTACCGATCGAAATATTCGAGTTTTGATTCTCGACACTCTCAACGATCCAGAAATTCGTGCAAGATTATTTCGAGCGCCAGCTGCTAAGACGATACATCATGCCTATCTTGGCGGTCTACTCGAGCACATTCTTTCAATTTGTGGACTCTGCGTTTTCATTGCAAAACACTATCCGCAGGTTAAAGGAGATTATCTTATTTTCGGCGCTATCTTTCATGATCTCGGAAAAATCTGGGAACTCGAGATTGGCCAAGGAATTTCATACACCGATAAGGGGCAATTGCTCGGACACATGATTATGGCCGTTGAGTTAGTCGAGAAAAAGGCATCAAAAATTATGGGATTTCCCGACGAGCTAAAAGATTTGCTAAAACATATTATTTTGTCTCACCATGGAAAGCTTGAGTTTGGATCACCGAAAGTTCCGATGTTTTTAGAGGCCTTCATAGTCGCTGCGATTGATGATTTTGACAGTAAGATGAATACCATTTCGCAATTTATGAAAAATGAGTCTCAGACGGCGGATAAATGGAGCCGCTTTAACCAATTGTTTGAGCGTTATTTTTATTTGAAAGCCTAGATGTTTGATTTTTTAAATGCGTACAAGAAATATGATCCTGCGGCCAAGAGCCTTTTAGAGATTGCACTTCTCTATCCTGGCCCTAAAGCGATTTTTTTTCATCGCATTGCTCATGCACTTTATTTGAGTGGTTTGTTTTTTCTTGCTCGTTTCTTTTGTGAACTTTCGCGCTTTTTGACTGCGATTGAAATTCATCCAGGAGCAAGGATTGGTCGCCGGCTTGTGATTGATCATGGTGTTGGCGTGGTTATAGGTGAGACGGCAGAAATCGGCGATGACTGTATTATATTTCATGGAGTCACTTTAGGCGGTACAAAATTTGATCCTGTAAAACGCCATCCAACAATTGGTAATCGTGTCTTAATTGGTGCGGGGGCAAAGATTTTAGGACCGATCACTCTCGACGATGATTGCCGTGTAGGTGCTAATTCAGTTGTGATTAAATCAGTTGAGAAGTCAGATATTGTGAGTGGGATACCCGCTAAATCAATTAAAAATACATAAGAGTTCGGGTTTCAGGTACGGGCAAACTGATATCTGATGACTGGCGCAGAGACTGGCAAACTGCTGACAGCTGCCTGAAATTCTTAATGGTCGGAGATATCGCAGTGCTTGTAGGTTCCAACAAGTGGATCCGTAACTACGGAATTATTGCAACCCACACCACCTGTTACAGTCTGCGTGATATAGGTACCATTGGCGCCATAGCGGACCACCTTAGTTCCTGAGAAGTTGCAACTTCCATTCTCGTCTGAACATTTGGTCCAACCGACATCCCCAGGTGAAGGAGATGGCGTTGGAGGTGGAACAACGATTTGAGCTGAGATATCACAATGTTTAAAAGTACCGACGAGTGGGTCACCGAACACGGTATTATTGCAATTTGTTCCGCCAATGAATATTTGAGTGACGTAAGTACCATTAGCGCCGTAGCGAATTAATTTAGCACCTGTAAAGCTACATGAGCCATTTTCATCAGAACAATATGTCCAACCGACATCCGCAGGTGAGGGTGTCGGAGTCGGAGTAGGCTGAGCAACCTCTGATGAAATCTCGCAATGCTTGAATGTACCGTAAAGCGGATCGCCGAAAACAGTGTTATTACAATTCGTACCATTTGAAAAGATTTGTGAGACGTAAGTGCCATTTGCTCCGTAGCGAACAATTTTTGGACCTGAGAAACTGCAAACACCATTTTCATCAGAGCAAAATGCCCAGGTTGGATCAGGAGTCGCCGTTGGACTTGGTGTCGGCGTAGGAGTTGGAGTTGGTGTAGGAGTTGGTGTAGCTGACGAGCTGACAATAGGCGCGGGTGTTGGAGTGGGAGCAGGTGTCGGCGTTGGAGTTGGCGTACTAGGAGGAGCTTGAGTTGAATCGAGTTTCGAGTTCGTTAATTTTGCACCAGTGAGATCGGCTCCATTTAAGTTTGCACCAACGAGATTCGCGCCAGTCAAATCGGCACTTTTTAAGTTCACATTTTTAAGAGAAGCATTTTGAAAATTGATACCTTTTAGATTTACACCGCTAAAATTGGCATGATCGAATACTCCGCCTGAGCTATCTACGCACTCACCTGGAGTACCTTCATTGTAACCAACATTTCCAGAACCTGTTTTACAGATATTTTGTACGGAATCATATGTGAAGGTCTCTTCACTTAAGGGCTGACTTGCTACGATAGATTGAACGGCAGCCTCGTTGGGTTTTGAGCAGGCGCTCAAGACGAGTATTGATAAAATGGAAAGTGTCGCTTTAGTATTCATACAGATATTTTCTCGGCTTTGGTCGAGCAAAACTGTAGATGTTTTCATCTTCTTCTTATTTTGAGATACTTTATATAAGATAGAGAATAACGAGGGTAGCATTATGGATCAGACTGAAACGAAGCCTAAAAAGATCGACGGCGACTTTAAACCTAAAAGGCCGTGGCAGCTTTTTGTCTTATCTATATGCTTTCTCATATCGCCTTTTGTGAACTTGGCTTCAGCTCTATATGTTGGAGGCCATTTACATTGGTATAACCCCGTCTATTGGTTTGACCTCTATTGCAAGCTTTCTTTGCCTGAGCAAATTTTGATGGTTTCAGACTTTGGCGTAGCGGCTCTCTTGTATTTTCAGACGAAGCGAAGTTGGTTAGCCGCAATTTTCATTGTGGTATTGACGACAGGATTTAACTTTATCTCTGAAACGAGCACGATGCATTCGGGCCTTCAGATCCTATCTGTTATCAATATTACGGCAACTCTCGGTATTTTGGCGACCCTCTATTTCTTTCGTTATCCTTATTTGGATCAACGAGAGTCTGTTATTGGTGGAGTCGCAAAGAGAAAAACCGTCAGTATCGCAGCCTTCATTCGAGATCATGGCCCTTGCGAAATAATCAATATTTCAAAAACTGGCTGCAAGATTGTTCCATTAAAGAGTTTGCAGCAAGGGACCGAAGTGACTCTCGTCTTTAACAATGCCATTGATGTTCCGAGTGAAGTCATTCACTCGAGCGAAGGCCACGGACTAAAATTCAAAAAAATATCTTCAGCGGCGAAAAAACAAATTGCCGAGTGGACGACTGAAGAAGATTCGAATGTCTCAAGCTAAAGACTATTTTTCTTCAAATAGTAAAAGCATAAACTCGGCTTTTTCTTTAACGAGTTTCGCACTCAGATCACGAACTGGAGCTTCGACAACAACCTCAGTCTCTTGAGTGAGGTCGCAAGTGAGAAGTGCACGACGAGCCGGCATGGCTTCTGAAAGTTCAGCTAAGAGCTTTTTGAGTCGGTAGGGAGTATCCATTAAAATGATTGCGCGTTTTTCAGTTTTGAGCTTTTTAATTTCTGCCGCACGAGCTTCATTTTCTGCAGGTAAAAATCCTCGAGAAATAAATTGATTGATTCGTTCGCCGCTTAAAGAGAGTAAGCCCATAAGGCTTGAAGCTCCGGGTAGGGTGCGAACTTCAACCTTATTTTTTCGACACAAATTGACGAGAGCCGCTCCAGGATCGCAAAAGCCGGGGGTACCACAATCTGAGACCAGACAAACATTTTTCTCTAAGCATAATTTCAAAAGAGCCTGAGTATCTTCAGGAGTCGAATGTTCGTTTAAAACTTCGAGAGGTTTGCCTTTGATATCAAGGCTTTTAAGAAGTTTGCTGACCTCTTTAAACTCTTCACCAATGACAACATCTGCTTTTGAAAGAGCCTCCACCGCACGCAAGCTGATGTCGCCTGGGTCGCCGATGGGGGTCGCGATAACAAACAGACTCATGAACAAGACTCAGGTAATGGTGAGCTTTGAACAGCCGTATTTTTAAAGTCCCACAAATCTTTGTCGAGCAAGTGAGAAGGTTGAATATTGCCAAGGCTCGCGAGCAAACTATCACGAATATGCGGGATGACGGTTTCAAGTTGATCAACTAATTTTTTGATCATGCGACGTTTGTAATCTCCATGCACTGTTTCACCGCACATGATTGGGCACTGACAGCAAATAACTGGAAAACCCATTTTCGTAACATAAGACTTGATCATCGCTTCTGATGCGTAAACCAGTGGGCGAATGACAACATTTTTTCCGTCATCCGAAACTAATTTGGGAGCCATGCTCGCGAGACGACCGACAAAAAAACTATTCAGCAAAAGTGTTTCGATAAAATCATCCTGGTGATGTCCAAGAGCGATTTTGTTGCAGTTATATTTTTCTGCGAGACCATACAAAGAGCCACGTCTGAGTCGGGCACAAAGCGAACAAGGGGTATCACCAGGCTTCGTTTTCTCCTCGATAATGCCTGCGATATCAAAAAACTCCATATGGTATTCAAAGCCGTGCTTTCGGACGTACTCTTCGACGATGTCTTGTCTAAAGCCCGAATAACCTTGATCGATATTTACGGCGATAATTTTGTAATCAACTGGTGCGCGCTTTTGCATTTGATTGAGAACGTCAAGTAACGCCCACGAGTCTTTGCCGCCCGAAATCGCGACCATGATACGATCTCCGTCGGAGATTAAGTCAAAATCTCCAATGGCTTGGCCAACAGCTCTTGTGAGCTTTGTTGCAATTTTATCAAGAGGCATTTCATTCCAATTGGGTGCCGCCTGAGGAGTTTTTAGAGCCTCGCCTTGCAAGGTGAGCTTGTTTCCGCGACGGACCAAGGTGTCTTGCATTAAGGCGCTAAGTCCAGGTAAAAATGAATTAAATTCGACTTCTTCGTTCATGGCAAGTCGTGTAGCCTAGTTTGAGTAGCAAGTCAAAGTGAGGTCTTTTTTGATTCAAGATCCGCCTTCTAAAAAAATCCTGCCTTGGAAAGTTTTGAGCTCGAAAGAGCTTTTTCGAGCGGGCTTTTTTGTCTTAAGAACCGACCGCTGTGAGCTTCCTGATGCCCGAGTGATGCCCAATTACTACGTATTTGACTTCAAAGACTGGGTGAACGTCATTGCCCTAACGAAACAAAACGAAGTCATATTAGTTGAGCAATATCGTCATGCTGTTGAAGAGGTCGCACTTGAAATTCCTGGAGGATCTTCTGATCCAATGGACTTAAAAGACTACCAAAAGGCAGCTGAGCGCGAACTTCTTGAAGAAACTGGATATCGACCTAAGAAATGTATTTATCTAGGCAAACACCGGCCAAACCCGGCGATGCAGAATAATTGGATGCATAGCTTTTTGGCCCTAGACTGTGAAAAAGTTGCAGATCAGAATTTGGATGCGTTTGAAGATATTCTTGTCCTCAAAGTTCCAGTTCGTGAAGTCTATGACATGGTTTTTCAAGCGAAAATCAATCATTCAATCGTGGTTGCTTCGATGATGCTGGCGTATCCTCACTTAAAATCCTTGATCGAAAAGTGACGTGGGCTGATCGTTTCACGGCCGCAATGATTGGTATCGATAAAAACAAAACGCGTAGCTGGAAAATGCTTTTCAATTAAATTAATATTCACCGGCTCATTTTCAAATAACCAAACTTCTTTGAAGTTTTCTTCAAGGCTGTTCATAAAGTCGAGTTTGAAATCATGGTCTTCGACTTTTGAGTGCGGCTTCATGCAGATTTGGATAGAGTTTTTCTCAAGTGGAAATCCCGAAGCCTTAAGACTTGCGAGCGTTCCCTCTCCCATTCGAGGCTCATCTCTTCCGGTCAAATAGATAACTTGAGCACCGAGAGCATCCACTTTTCGAACATATTCAACTGCACCATCGATTGTGACGTCGTAGCGTAAGAAGTCATTATGAAAAAAATAGAACTCCCAGTACTTGTAGACATCTTCATAAAAAGCGGGTTGCTGAGCTTGAGTGAGACCGACGCGAGAAAGTGCTTCATCAATTCCAAATTCATTCTTGTGGACCTGAATATGTTTGAGACGATCGCATTCATTCGGGAATTTTGAGAGCTTTTCAGCGATTTTGAGGTAGCTCAAAACAATCTGCTGTTTTCGATCGGTCAGGTCATACAAAGTTGAATCGAGATCAAAGATACAAACAATGTCTTGCGTAGGCGTTCGAAAGCTTCGAATTCGCTCTAAAACATGCTCCAAAATTGCCTTTTGATCAGGGAGATTTTGCATGGAGAAGTCTTAGCAAAAATAGTTTATTGACTCAATGACCAAATCATTTAACTTGGTGGGATGACTCGCTTTAGGCCTGACATTCTGATCTTACTCATTTTAACGTTCGTAAGTGCATTTGGATGCACTTTTCAAAAGCCCGCTCTCGGGTCAGAAGGCAATCCGGTTAAGTTGCTATTCACACCCTTTGTCGACGCAAAAGTTCTTGATGAAAATTCAAAAGATTTTAAGACTTTTCTTGAAAAAGCAACTGGCTACAAGTTTGAGATTACGGTTCCTCAAAATTATATTGCAGTTGTTGAAGCCTTTGGCTCTAAGCGAGTGGATGTTGCGGTTATCAACACGTTTGGATATTTATTGGCTCATAGTAAATTTGGTGCCGAGGCAAGACTCATGGTCGTCCGTTACGGGCAGACAACTTATCAAGCAGAGATCATTGTTCGTGCGGATCAAACCTCCATTAAGTCGATCAAAGATTTAAAGGGTAAAAGATTTGCGTTTGTCGATCCGTCTTCGATGTCAGGCTTTGTTGTTCCGTCTAAAATGTTTAAAGATGCAGGAGTCAAACTCGGTGAAACCATATTTGCACAAAAGCATGATTCGGTTGTCTCGATGGTTTATCAGGGCCGCGTGGATGCTGGAGCCGCGTTCTATTCGCCACCTGTCAATCATGAGATTCAAGACGCGCGTATATTAGTGAAAGCGCAGTACCCAGACGTCGAACAAAAAGTAAAGGTCCTTGCTTTGACCGAAGAGATTCCAAATGATCCGGTTGCTTTTCGAAAAGATTTGTCTGAGGAGATGAAAGTTAAAATTGCATCTGCATTTAAGGCCTACATTGCAACTCCTGAAGGCAAAGCGAAAATGAAAAATTTGTTGGTGACCGATTTCAAAGACGGACACGACTCAGACTATGACAAACTTCAAATCATGGCTGTCGAGCAAGGGCTCGATCTCAACCGGGACCGCTAAAACGCGATGGCGATTTTAAGCGTGCGTAATCTCACTCAAATTTATCCGAACAAAGTCGAAGCTCTCAATGGGGTTAGCTTTGAAGTTAATCCAGGAGAGTTTGTCGCCGTTATTGGCTTGAGCGGAAGTGGGAAGTCTTCTCTTTTAAAGTGCATCAATCACGTAGTTACACCGACATCAGGTGAGATTATTTTTCACAATCAAGATTTGACTCAAGCACATGGTGAAAATCTTCTGACTTTAAGAAAAAAAATCGCAATGATCTTTCAAGGATTTAATCTCATCTCGCGCCATTCTGTTTTAAATAATACGCTGATGGGAGCACTTTCTGAAACTTCAACGCTCAATAGTTTGTTAGGTCTCTTTTCAAGAGAACAGGTTGAGCAAGCGACTGAATATCTTCGCTTGGTCGGAATCGAAGAAAAAATAAATGTGAGAGCCTCGCAATTATCAGGTGGTCAACAGCAACGAGTCGCCATCGCTCGGGCGCTCATGCAAAAGCCAGAGATCCTTTTGGCTGACGAACCTGTGGCAAGCCTTGACCCAAGCACCGCCCATGTCGTGATGAAATATCTCAAGTTTGTAAACGAAAAATTTGGTGTCACCGTTATTTGTAATTTACATTTTTTAAGTCTCGTTCGCGAGTATGCAACGCGAGTCATCGCTCTGAAGGATGGTCGCATTGTGTTTATCGGACGTCCCAATGAGATTGACGACCTCATCTATCAAAACGTTTATGGTGATGGCACCAAGAGTGTGGATCTCCTGTGAAGCGTCGCTTAGTATTGCCTTTTCTTTTTGATTCGCTCACATTTGCATACTTACTGCTTGTAATCGCTCTTTGTTTTGTTGGATTCGTTGACAATGATATAGCCCTACTTGAAAGAAATTTAGAAATTTTTATCGTCTGTCTTGGCGTCAGCGCGAGTATTTGCCTGATTCTCTTTGCCAAAAAAGTTCAGACTCTCGGCCAAATAATATTCAACGAAGAGTATTCAGAAGACAAAAGTGTATTTCGAAACTTTTGGCGAGTTCAGGCGGGCCTTCTCTTTCTCATCACTTTCGTTTTGTCGTTCTTTGCTACAAAAATTAGTTTGATTCAAATTCTCGAAAAGGATTCTTTCGACCACG
>JAYUEB010000704.1:0-3099 GCA_043739525.1 Bdellovibrionales bacterium | reverse complement strand
GTGCAAGACTGAGACCTTAAAGAATTGGGATCTTAAAGCAAATTAATTTTCGGCTCAAGCCTTGCACTTCCGTTTTGTTTTGGAGTCTAATATGTATGAGCTTTCTGAAAATCGAATGAACCTACGAGGCCTGAAGTCTTTGTCCTTTTCATCGAATAGACAACATACAACGACAAAATTTGAGCCGAAAAAAAAATCTTTATATGGGGTAATATTGCTGATCCGAGGTAACTTATTACCTCATTATGAGATGTCAGACTTACGAAATATTTTTTCATTGAGTTTTAAAATCGATTTCAAGGATCTTAGGGTAAACGGATTATGCTAACAAAGGATGTATAAATGTCGAAAAAGAAAAATTCACGAGTATGGCTTATAACTGGATGTTCTACGGGCTTCGGCAGACTATTGGCAAAGGCTGCACTCGAAAATGGCGATCGAGTATTGGTCACGGCTCGCAACCCTCATGCCTTGAATGACATTGTCAGCAGTTATCCAAAAACTGCTAAATCTTGCCGTTTAGACGTAAGAGACAAAGAGAGCATTCAAGGTGCACTGGATATGGCACTCATAGAGTTCGGACGAATTGATGTCTTAGTCAACAACGCGGGTTATGGTTTTACTGGCGCCTTTGAAGAAATGTATGACCAACAGATTCGCGAGGAATTTGATACGAACTTCTTCGGTATGCTGAATGTCACGCGGGCACTCCTTCCGACCTTTAGAAAGCAAGCCGCGGGACATATCCTAAATTTTTCTTCAGTGGTTGGACGAATGTCATTCCCTACTATGGGAATTTACAGCGCTACTAAATTTGCAATCGAGGGTGCTTCAGAGGCCCTCGCGGCAGAAATAAAAAGCTTCGGTATCAAGTTAACGCTGATTGAGCCTGGCGCCTTTAACACAGACTTTGGCAAGCGATCTCTGGGCAAGGCCGAACCCATGCCTGAATATAAAGATCTGCACGAGAAAATGAAAGAACGCGTAAGTGCATTTCAGTACGGAGACTTAGATTCGGCTGTGCAAGCCATGCTCGACGTCGTCGAGCTCACGGATCCGCCGTTACGCCTGCCTCTTGGATTCGGAACTCTTACAAGTATTGTTGAAAAGTTAAGCGCAGACATCGCAGCTTACGAACAGGTTAGAAGTCTTTGGGAGTCGAGCAATTTACAAGAGCACTTACTAGAACTACAAACGTCAAAACAAGCAGAAGCACGCCCTTCGTGAAAATCGAAGACGGTAGCATTCTCAAAAGAAAGGTCTAAAAATGTTAATCAAAGCAAAAAAATTACGAGGTCGCAAATTGCTGAGTCTCGATGGTGAAATCGGCAAAGTAAAAGAATTTTATTTTGACGATCTATACTGGACCATTCGTTATATGATTGTCGACACCGGAACCTGGCTTTCAGAAAAACAGGTATTGATTTCACCATATGCCGTGAGTGAATACCTAACTGAAAGTGGCGATATTGAAGTCAATTTGAAGAAAAAACAAATTGAAAATAGTCCATCTCCAGATACTCACAGACCGGTTTCGCGTCAGTTCGAAAGTTCATTAAACAGCTATTATGAGTTTCCAACCTATTGGGTGGGTTCTTATATTTGGGGAGCCGGTCCTAATATAGTCCATGGCGTTGATGCCTCCGAAAGAGTTCATCATGACATGAATTCGTATGACTCTCACCTACGCGCCACAAACGAAGTAAACCAATATCATATTCACGCAAGCGACGGCGAGATTGGCCATGTGGAGGATTTTCTAATCGACTCTGAAACCTGGACGATTCGATACTTCATCATCAATACGAAAAACTGGTGGCCCGGAAAGAAAGTCTTGGTCTCTCCCGAATGGATCGACAGAATTAGTTGGCTCGATGGAGAGGTTTATATGAAGCTCTCTCGCGAGCAAATCAGAAAATCAAGTGAGTATTCTGAAGATTCGTTGATCGAAAGAGAGTATGAGGCCACTCTTTTTGAGCTTTACAATCGAAAGCCGTACTGGGACTCGCAGTTTGGGGCACGCACAATTCAGTAATTAGAAAGAGCAACATTTGGCACAGGCTAAGGGCCCTTATCTTGACGAGTATTGAACAATGGCATTGAAAGAAATTGCGTTCAGTTTTATTTTGGGCGGAAGCATGACCGCTGCGATAGTCGGTTTGGAAGAAAGTGGGCATCGAATTTTGTCAGGATTTGCCACTCTCGTCCCGGTATTTACTTTAGTGTCCTACGTTTTTATCGGTGACTCTCGTGGAGGAGCTGCCGTGAGTGCTCATTAAAAATTTGTTTTGATAAGTACGCTTGTATCTTGGGTGCCGTATATGATGGTGATCTCTTTCTTAGCTCCGAGAATTGGACCAAATAAAGCAATTGCCAGCGCATTAGCGATATTTTTTATTTTGTCTGCCGGATTTGTAGGACTTGTCGAGCGCTATGACTGGTTTCAATGAAAACTAAATTGAATAGATGGCAATTTGGCGACAAAGCGTGAAAAGTGAGTGAGTTCTCAAAAAAGAGCAAGATCTCGAACGAGTCATCTTTGCTCTTTAACTTCGTGGAGGCAAGATGGAGAAAACTTATTCAGTTTGCGACAAATGCGGACAAATGAATCGAGTCGAACTAGTTAAGAACAAAGAAGCTGTGTGCGGAGCATGCAAAGCGAAACTTCCTGTCCATGATGCGATTATTGAGGGGAGTGACAAGTCCTTTCGGAAACTAATCTCTAAGTCTCCGCTTCCGGTCGTTGTCGATGTCTGGGCCCAGTGGTGTGGTCCGTGCCGCGCCTTTGCGCCAACATTTAAAGATGCCAGCGATAAGTTTGCCGGAAAAGTTGTTTTCGTAAAATTAGACTCAGAGAAAAATCAGCAATCCGCAAGCCAGCTGAGTATTCGAAGCATTCCGACTCTACTGATCTTTAAAAGTGCCCGCGAGGTGATCCGACAATCTGGCGCGATGCAAAGCGAACAGTTCAGCCAGTGGCTTGAACAGAACATTCGGTAGTTTAGATCTCGCTGCAGAAGCTGAGAACCTTCTTTAGATATTTTTCGATAAGGCGAAGTTCAATTGCTTCAACAGAAAAAATCAATTGCTGTTATCTGG
>JAYUEB010000703.1:0-9354 GCA_043739525.1 Bdellovibrionales bacterium | reverse complement strand
TCGGAGAAATTTGACCTAGTATCGATAATCTTTCCTTAATGAGATCAGGCCATTTTAAGTTGGGCGTAAAGACAATATTGAGCTTAAGAGCTGTGCGTGCTTCATAGAAATCAACAAGTTCAAAATGAATTGCGCCATGTTCCTTACACTCTAAAAAATTGCCACCATTGCCCTTTTCTTCGCCGCCGGCATACGCGAAAGAAATAAAAAGACAAATTCCCATAAGTCCTAATAAACTGAGATATTTCATGATTTATGCTCCTGTGAAATGGCTTGAGTCAGCGGCACCAATTGAACCGCCAGAAGCTAAACATTGTCTTGTCGTTCACCTTCCATCAAATGACTTAGCTTTTGTCTAAAGTTGCGAATAAGCCGTTTTGCCTGTTTGATCTTTTGAGAGGATCCCGAAAAGGTAATCGAAGAAATGTCTCGCAAGAGAGGATCAAGGTTTTTGATCTTCTCTTGAATGAATTGCATCTCTTGCCTATGAGCATTCTGTAAGGTTTCGGACCTAACATCTTCTGAAGTATTCACAAATGCAGTTGTTCTTGAGATTCGGCCATTTTCACTTTTAAGAAGTCCACACTCCATCAATAGCTTAATCGCATCTGAAATGCGTTCTTCACTCAAACTAAACCTTAGGGCCATCACCTTCGGATCTTGATCAAACTCTTGAACTGTAAAATAATTCAGAATCGCAAAATACTCCCAATTTTCAATAATTCGAGAGTACGCGAAGAGGTTTAAAGTCTTTGAAGGCACAATAGCCGCTGCATTTAAATCAACGAGACTCACGTCTTTATGAATTGAAGTTATAAAACGCTGAAAATCATTTTCTGGCATTTGCAATTTTTGCGCAACATGCTTTGCTTTACGCCAAGGAAAAGGGCGAAGACCTCTCAATACATTCGACAAAGTCGGCGCTTGAATTCCCAAATCCGTTGCGTACTGCCGTAAGGAATAATGTTGACGAGAAGATTTACGACGTTCAAATTCAGAATTTAAAAGCTCGAGGTAATATGGCGATTCAGTCATGCGCCAAGCCTCTAACAAAACGCCCGCAAAGTCCATACTGCACAGCATTTACGGGCACTCGTAGCAAATTGCTACAAAATTTACATGCTACTTTAGTGCTTCATTTGCGCTAACATACGATCTACTGGCTTACTTAACTGCTTTAAAATAAATTGCGGTGCAATTCGATTCATAAGTTTAAGTTGGTTGCTTTGCCCAGGACGAATTTCCAATTGATTACTCTGCATTCCTTTAATCGCAACACTTACCATGTCTTCGACTTTCATAATCGAAACGCCCTTCATGTCTTCTGGATCACCCATATCAAGCAATTCAGTTTGAGTTGCAGGTGGAGCAAGTTCGAAAACCTTAATGTCCGTTTTCTTTAGCTGTACACGAAGAGATAAAGTAAATGAGTGAAGGGCTGCCTTTGTCGCACAATAAACTGGCGAAGTCGGGAGCGGAACAAACGCAAGTCCAGAAGACACATTGACAATCGCGGCATTCGGTTTCTTTTTCAAATGACTCAAAAACTGTCGTACCATTCGAATCGGCCCATTCAGATTTGTATCAATTTCTTGGGTGAGATCTTCCATTTTACTTTCGTCATGAATATTGATTGTTTTCATGATGCCCGCATTGTTGATGAGAATATTTAATTCCGGAAAATCTCTGGTCACTTTATCAAATAAAGCGACTATCGCTTTTGGATCACTCACGTCACTCTGATAGGTATGAATTTTAGGAATCTGTTTTTTGGCGCGATCAAGTTTAGCCTGATCCCTTCCCGTTATCAAAACGATGTTTCCAAGTTGAATCAGCTGCTTTGCGAGCTCAAATCCGATCCCACTCGCTCCTCCCGTAATAAGAATAGTTTCTTTGGTTAATTTCATGAGAACCTCCGATGTTGTTTGAACCTAAAGTCTGCACAAATAATTAGGAATTAAACAGCAAAATCGTTGTCCTTTTATCAAAATATGATGAAATGAGAGCTCGAATTTTAACTATATCAACTCGAGGTTATATGAAGCTGCGACACCTATTTCTGACGATCACATTGGTTATTAGTTTAAATGCGTTTGGAGCCCCACCTAAAAGTCAAACACCTCAATACAAAGAACTCATGTCAAAAATTGACAAGTTGACGAGCGAACAAAAGATGCAGGCCGCACTTGATGCCCTAAACGCGGACGCCAAGACAATTGTGGATCCCATTGAACAGGCCCGTGTTCTCGTCAAAGCAACACAACTTGAAATGTCGCTTCACGGCTATGAAACAGCGGTAAAGAACTTGAAAGCTAAATCTTGGCCAACTGATAGCCGAGCGCAATTTTTATTAGATCTTTTCTATGCGAGATCTTTGCAAAACTACGCACACTCCTACGCCTGGGAGATCAGTCAGCGCGAAAAAACCACCTCAAGCCAAGAAAAAGACTTAAAGTCCTGGACAACACAAGAAATCTTTTCTGAAGCTTTTCGCAGTTTCACAGCAGCCTGGAAAATTCGCACTCAGTTCGCGGAAATGAACAAAACTGAATTCAGTGATTTTATCACGGCCAACACATACCCTGATAAAATTCGTGAGACACAGAGGGATTCACTCGCCTATCTCTTTGTTCAAATGCTCAACGACTCGACAGGGTGGACGCCCGAGCAAACAAACGACATTTATCAACTCAGCCTCAGCGATTTAATTCACGGGCACTTCGCGACATCCGTTGAACTCGACTCCGATAAAACCCACCCCATTTTAAAAATCGCATTTATTCTCGAAGATCTAAGAGCTTGGAATACCCAAAAACAAAATGCCGAGGGAGCACTTGAAGCAAAGCTTGCGCTCTTTCGAGTTTTAAACGCGCGTTTCAGTCAAGAGCAAGACCAAGATTTTCTTAAGGCCGAACTTAAAAAGCTTTTGGAGCAATCAGAAAACAATCCTTGGTATTCAATGGCAGCGGCGACACTCGCCGAATTCTGGCAACAGAGCACGGCCCCTGATGCATTAGTGAATGCGCGAAAAATTGCTCAGAAAGGAACTCTTAAATATCCAAAGAGTTTAGGTGCGGCTAAATGTCGCGATATCATCACAAGTATCGAACAACCCACCATGAATTTCGAGGCCATGCGCTTTGACGGCCCAGGAAAACGCTCGATTGCACTCTCCTATAAAAATATGCGAAAGGTCCACTTCCGCTCATACCGCTTTGATCAAAAAAGTTTTGCACTGAAAGCAAAAGAATATAGCTACTTACCTAGCTGGTATCAGTTTCGAGAACTTATAGTAAAAAAAGCAGACTACGAATGGTCAACTGATCTCGAAGAAACGACAGATTTTCGATCCCATCGACATTACAGTGTGCCGCCAAAACATAGCAACGGTTTCTATATTATCGCGGCGTCTCTTGATCCCTCTTTTCAATCTTCAAAAAATATCGTTGAGGGGGTCATGACAACTTTTGGTCCTCTTGTTTTGACGACAAAAGGTTTACCTGAAACCGGAAGCGTTCAAATCGAAACTTTTTTGGGAGAAACTGGCGAAGTTCTTCCTGGAGTTAAAATTAGTATTTACAAAAGAGATTATAACAAAGGTTCAAACTTTGTACAGTCTGAGACCACCGATAAGAATGGGCGCATGGTGTTTAGTGATTCGTCGACTCCGTATGCGCAATACTTTTTTATAGCAGAAACCAAGGAAGCAACGGCCATTTCAGATTTTTATCTCAGTGGCAGAGAGCCAAAGGCCTCCTCTACAGTGCGATCAGTTGTTTATACCGATCGCTCGATTTATCGACCCCTTCAAAAAATAAAATGGAAAAGCGTATACTATCGTAATGATGTCAAACCGGGTCAATTTCATGTCGCCCCTCAGGAGGATCATCAAGTATCTCTGGTTGATATGAACGGCCAGATCGTCGACAAAGTAAACGTCAAGTCAGACGAATTTGGATCTGCTTGGGGTGAGTTTACAATCCCGTCCGGTCGAACCCTCGGCTCATGGAGAATCGTCTCAACTAATGGATCTCAAGGAATAAAGGTCGAAGAGTACAAGCGCCCTACTTTTGAACTCAGCTGGAAAGAACAAAAAACTGCGGTCCGATTTAATCACCTCGCTGAAATTGTTGGAGAAGCAAAATATTATTTTGGACTGCCCCTATCAAAAGGTCACGCTGTCTACAAAGTAGAAAAACGAGCAATTCTTCCATGGTGGTGTTTTTGGGGTTATTTTAATTTTTCATTTTTGCAGAACTCCCAAATTATTCAAAGTGGATCAACAAATATCGACAAGGATGGAAACTTCAAAATTAGTTTTACTCCAACTGCAGACGAACGAATTTTGAAAAAAATTAACGGAATTAAATATACCTTTATCGTAAGCGCCGATGTCACAGATGAGGGCGGCGAAACGAGATCAAGCGAAACAAGCATGACAATCTCTGCCGCCGCAATTGAAGCTCAACTCAATTTGGCTGGCCTCATGACAGTTGAAAATCAGGCGACGAAGGTCAGTCTACAACGCTCGCTCGTCGTGGGCGGCCCAGCGCCTGGTTCAGGTCAATGGGAGCTTTCTCGCCTTGAAGAGCCCGATTCAGTTGTTATGCCTGCTGAAATGAAAATACCTTCGTTTCTCAAAGGCATAAACGAAAGAGCCCTCGAAACAAAGGGCGATCTCCAACAATCACGATGGGCCGCTAGCTATAATTGGTCCACGGCAGTTCGCGACTGGAAACAAAAAGATGCCATTACAAAATCGAACATCAAGACAGACGACAAAGGTGCCGCCTCGCTCGAACTCCCACCTCTAAAAGCAGGCACGTACCGACTTCGATATACAACAAAAGATCAATTCGGAGTTGCCGTCGACACGCAACTTGAATTTTTTGTCGTCAACCCACAATATCGTCCAGCACTGCCTGGCTTATTTTTAACAAGTCAATCAAGCGCAAAAGTAAATGAAAAAGTGCTCCTGTGGCTGCCAACTGGCTTTAAAAATCAAACAGTTTTGTTTGAAGTTTCTCAAGACAATAAAATCATCGAGCAACGATACCTAAAGTCCGGCAAAGATTCCGCTCTGATCGAGTGGCCCATTAAAGAAGAGCACCGAGGAGGATTAGCCTTTTCTGTACGACTCTTAAATGACTTTCAGGCACTCGAGTTTTCTCAAGTTGTATTTGTACCTTGGGACAACAAAGAAATTTCAATTGAGACAAAAACTTTCCGAGATCGGCTACAACCCGGCCAAAAGGAAAAGTGGACCTTTCATCTTTCAGGACCAAAGGGATCTCCACTTAAAAAAGCTTCAGCCCAATTACTTGCTTATATGTATGATCGTAGTCTCGATGCTTTAGCTCCTCACCACTCACCTTCACTTTTGTCAATCTACCCAGACCGAAGACAACAGTCTCCACCTAGTTATTTACTAGGAGTCGCGCCGGCTGCCTATTTTGAACATAGCTGGAGTCGTTCAAGTGAGTATAGTCCGCCTCAAGAAGACAGCCTCATTTTCTATTCAAGTTACGGAATCGGTGGTCCCGGCGCGAGAGGCCGCGGCTATGGTAACCGCATGATGATGAAGGGTGGCGCAGTCGACGAAATGAACGCCACCGCAGAGGCTGCTCCAGCTTTGGCCAGCGCACCGAAATCGGAAATAAAGGAGAAAGCCGAGGCACGATCTGAAGGCAGCTTACAAGATGCTAAGAAAATGAGAAAAGACATTGCAAGCGACAAACCAGCGTCGCCAGCGGCTGAACCGGAAGCTGCTGGCAAGGAACTACGAAGTAATTTTTCAGAAAATGCTTTCTTTTATCCAAATCTGACAAATTCCGAAGACGGCAATGTGGATATAAGTTTTGAGATCCCTGATTCGGTCACATCATGGACACTTTGGCTTCAAACTCTTACAAAGGATTTAAAGGCAGGAAGCGCCAGCAAACAGATGCAGACGATCAAAGACCTCATGGTCCGCCCTTACCTTCCTAGGTTTTTACGCGAAGGAGATTCTGCGCAAATTAAAATCGTCGTCAATAACGCTTCTGAAAAAACTCTATCTGGAAAATTAGATGTTCAACTCCTAAGTGAGGATCAAAAGCAAGATGTGTCGGCCAAATTTAAAGTCGATAAAAAGAAAATCGAAAATATTCCCTTCACAGTCCAACCTAAAAAAAGTTTCAACTATGTTGTCACTCTTGATGTTCCGCCCGAACCAGGACTTGTGAATTTCAAGGTCCTTGCAAAAGCAGGTAATTCTTCTGATGGAGAATTACGACCCCTGCCGATCTTACCTGGTCGATTTCATTTGATTCAGTCGCGTTTTGTGACTTTGAGTAATAAAGACAAGAGAGAAATGACATTTGCCGATCTTTCAAAAAAGGACGATCCAAGTTTAATAAATGAAAAAGTTGTTGTTCAAGTCGATGCTCAACTTTTTTATTCGGTCCTGACTGCTCTGCCTTATCTCGTTAACTATCCTTATGAGTGTATTGAGCAGACACTCAATCGCTTTTTATCGACGGGCATCATGACCTCAATTTTCACAAAGTTCCCAGCTATTGAAAAAATGGCAAAGACAATGTCAAAGCGAAAAACTCGCGTCGAAAGTTTTGATCAGCCAGACCCAAATCGCAAAATGGCTATGGAAGAAACTCCGTGGCTTCAACTTTCAAAAGGTGGTGCTGAGAAGGAAGACCAGCTTGCGAATGTGCTCGATTCAAATATCGCAAAAGAAAACCGCGAAGAATCGCTTAAAAAAATGCAAAAAGCACAAACAAGCCTCGGAGGATTTCCATGGTTTCCGGGTGGGCCACCGTCTCCATACATCACGCTTTATGTTGTTTACGGTTTTTCTAAAGCTCTCGAATTTGGAGTCGACGTTCCTAAGCCGATGATTCAAAAAGCTTGGGGTTATCTCCATGAACATTACATTACAGAACTTGTCGAAATCTGCATGGCTCATAATTCGTGTTGGGAGACCATCACGCTTCTAAATTATGTGCTCTCAAACTATCCTGATGAAACTTGGGGGCAAAATGTTTTCACTGCAGCTGATCGTAAAAAAATGCTCGACTTCAGTTTTACTCATTGGCGCGATCATTCGCCTTATCTTAAAGGCTTTCTCGCTCTCACTCTTCACAGAGCAAAACGCCCTCAAGATGCCAAACTAGTTTGGGATAGTGTTATGGATTCAGCCAAGTACTCTCAAGATGAAGGAACACATTGGGCAAGAGAGGACCGCAGCTGGCTATGGTACAACGATACAATCGAAACTCACGCCTTTGCGCTCAGGACTTTAATGGAGCTTGGCGCTGACAACACCAAACGTGACGGCCTCGTACAGTGGATTTTCTTGAACAAAAAACTCAATCACTGGCAGTCAACTCGAGCAACAGCAGAGGTGATCTATTCACTTGCTCACTATCTCAGTAAAACCAATCAAATGGGACAAAGGGAAGCTGCTAAAATTAAAATCGGAACCGAAAAAGCTGTCGAAATGGAGTTTCTTCCTGACGCCTACACCGGCAAAAAGAATCAGATCGTATTTGAAGGCGATCAGGTGAAACCAAGTCTTTTGCCTGTGGTTGTTGAAAAAGAGACTCCAGGATTTATGTTCGCTTCAACTACCTGGCACTTTTCAACCGAGAAGCTTCCAGAAAAAGCTGAGGGGGACTTTCTAAATATCGATCGCAAATTCTTTTTAAGAGAAACGGTCGGCAAAGAAGTTCAACTCAAGCCGTTGGCTGAAGGTGCTACTATTCACGTGGGTGATGAGGTCGAAGTGCAAATATCTCTTAAATCGAAACACCCCGTCGACTATGTCCACCTGAGGGATCCTCGAGGCGCTGGCTTCGAACCAACTTCGGTAAACTCTCAGCACAAATGGGATCTTGGGATCTATTGGTACGAGGAGATTCGTGATAGCGGCACCAATTTTTTCTTCGAGCATCTCCCTCAAGGCGAATACAACTTTAAATATCGCATTCGTGCTACTACTGCAGGTGAATTTAAGGTGAGCCCCGCTACCGTTCAGCCCATGTATGCCCCTGATTTTGCAGCCTACTCAGCAGGTCAAAAAATCAAGATTTCCGAATCTTCGATCCATTAGAGAAAATCTTTCATGAGCTCATTTCAACTTGAAATGAGCTTGATTCTGATTCCATTTTCGGTGAAAACCAATGGCACCAGGAGAACTTTATGAAATTGTGTCTTAGTTTCGTCTTCGTTTTGATCTGCTCCACTGCTCACGGTGCGACTCAAGCTCTTCGTATTCTTGATGGTCAAAACGCTGTTTGCGCAGAAGGCGGCGATATCGGCTCACTCGCTCAGAGAATTTCAATCGTGGAAATGACTGAAGATGGAGACAGCACAACACTCACATTAGAAATCGAATTTTTTGAATGCATGAAAACGGCGAAAGGTGTTCAACTTCAATATTCGGCTTTGTCAGCGGCACACATTACGATCACTGATCCCCAATTGCTGCTTGTAACAAACAACAATCAAGTGATACTCGCGCAAAAGATTGATGCAAAGTCAGCCGATCAACAATTGAATGTGACTGTTGCGACAAAAGCTCTCAGTAATTTAGATGCTTTTGTTCGTGTTCTTGCTGATCGTGGCGGAAATGGCTACGAAAGTTTTGGGCCATTTCGATTTGTTAACGAATAGTATCGTTCGGTCAGCGGTCTTGGGGCAGCAGTCCACTGTTGGCTTTCTACCAGTTCCTGTCACAGTTATCAGAAATCAGGCACTGTAACTGACCGACTGCCTTGCGGTCCGAGACAGAGACGGAAACTGAAAGCCTGCCAACTGCTGACAGCTGCCCGTAAACTGCTACTTTGCTTTCACAAATCTAGGCCAAATCTTCTGAGCAAGAAATGTCATACCAATTAGAATAAGAATATCTACCAAAAAATAAATCCAATCAAAAGAATCACCACAGTTCGATCCTCCATGAAAAGCAATTTGTCCACACCAATGAGAGGCAAATGCGAACGGCCATCCATAAAGAATAGCTCCATCATGTGCGAGAGCGCCTCTCGTTCTATAAGTCTGAAAGCTCCAAAACAAAACAATAATGACCAGAGTCATCCAAAAACCAAGATTCAATTTTTTCATTATTCCTCACATCTTTTCACGCATTCGATTTTGTCGAGTTCAGCTTTTAATTTTGTATCGGCTGTAGACTTTAGCGAATTGGTAAACCCGCACTCAAACTTGACATCCTTTGAGTCAATATCTTTCATCCACGCTTGCCACTCTTCGAGCCTGCTTGGTGGGTTAGTCTTCTCTCCGACCGAATATAGAAATTTGACATTCAACTGGTCTTTTGGAACTTCGTTGATAAATTGG
>JAYUEB010000702.1:0-3114 GCA_043739525.1 Bdellovibrionales bacterium | reverse complement strand
GGGAATACTGAATTTCAATATAACGCTAATGGCGAGATGGCCGTCAAATTAGAATATGATTCCGAAAAGGGTCGTGATAATAAAAAGAAAGCACGGTTAACCAGTTATGGTTACGATTCTTTTGGAAACTTAAAATCAGTCATTTTGTCGAATGAAAAGGTGATCAGCTACATTCTGGATGGCCAAAATCGCAGGATTGGCAAAAAAGTGAATGGAAGCTTAGTGCAAGGATTTATTTATCAATCACAAACTCAAATTGCAGCGGAACTTGATTCTTCCGGGAAAATCACAAAGCAGTTTATCTATGGCTCAAAAAGCAATGTTCCAGATTACATGATTTATGAAGGCAAGAAATACCGAATTATATCTAATCATGTTGGAACACCGGAAGCGGTTGTTGAGGTCGTATCGGGTAAAATAATTGAAGAGTTTGAGTGCGATGAGTTTGGAATCTTAAAAGAGCAAGAGGGAAAATCTTTACTGCCTTTTGGTTTTGCGGGTGGACTGTTAGATCAAGATACGAAGCTGACTCACTTCGGCGCTCGTGATTACGATCCGGAGACAGGGCGATGGTTGAGCAAGGATCCGATTGGGTTTGGTGGTGGTGATACGAATTTATTTGGGTATGTTGCCAACGATCCTGTGAATTTTATAGACCCTACGGGGCTTTACAGTTGCACATATTCAATCAGTTCTCATTCTATGAATTGCACGGCAGATACAGCTGGGAATCCTGGTTTTTCAAGCTCGAACTTTGTGTCAGGAAATGGAGTAAATCAAAATAATCCTGGCGCTACAAACATCAGCAACTCTGGTCCAATTCCCCCAGGAGGATTCAATGTCGGCGGGCAAGCTCCAAATAGTAGTCGAAGAAATTTGACTCCGCAGGCAGGGACAGACCTCGGAGGACGTAATAGCTTTCAAACCCACGGATGCTCCAATCCTGCTACTTGCTCGGATGGCTGTATCGCTGCCACAACCAACGCGGCTCGTGATGAACTCAATCGAATTTTTGGACTCGAAGAAGGACATAACACAATTCGGGTGGTACCATGAGGTCTAAGATAAGCCTGGAGAAACAAATGAGATTTTTTATTTTTGCAATTTTGATTGTGACCGCTCTAAACGTACATGCAGGAGCGTCTGAGGCAATAAATTTGAAGGACTTGGATTCTGCGAAAAGTCCAAAGAAGGAAGTCCTCTCAAGGATATTTGCAGATCAGGGCAAATGGTCGGCCTATTTGTCTAAAATCGAATCTGGTCAAGATGCTTGGGTAAAGACTTGGCCAGAAATGCGGAAAGTAGCCGATGGCGGAGCCTCAGAGCAACTCGACATTGCTATGTATAAGTTGGTTGGGGTCAAAGCTGCCACTGTGCTGAAGACAATACAGAAGAACTGGAAAACTCAAACCGAGGCTCAAGAGATCACCAAAAAGATATGCGGAAAAGCTGGCGAGGAGATTCAAGAAGATTCTTCGTTAACCCCTGCTCAAGAGAAGGCGAACGCGCTTTCTGGCATTCAGTTACGTCAGAAAAAAATAACCGAAGTGACTGACAAAGGTCTTTCGGATTTGAAGGCCAGCTGCTTGTTGAGTCTTCAGGCTTCTGAGAGCTTTTGGAGCAAAAAAGAATAGTCGTTTACCGTGCCAAAATTCTTTTCCCACCAGAGAACCCGTGCCTGGATCGTGCCAAAAAATGCACGAAAATTTGAAAAGTTGGTTTTGAAATCGGAGGCTGATGACGCAATCCATTGACACGATAAAAAGTGGGTTGGCACGGGCTAAAAATGCGACTTGATACGAATTTTTTGAAGGAAAAAATAGTATGCGGCTCTATAAATTTATAGGATTAAATTCCCCCTATGGCCTCTCGAACTCGATTGAGCTTATTGAGGATAATAAGATTTGGATTTCGTCCTTTAAAAATTTAAACGATCCGTTTGAATTTCGCTTCAATCATCAAAATGCTAAGCCCGATTTATTCACGGCTCTTAAGAATTCAAAAAAAGGCGTTCTGTCTCTCAGCTCTGCGAAGGACGATCTATTATTGTGGAGTCACTACGGCACTTCTCACCGAGGCTTATGCTTTGAATTCGAAACTGAAAATGACGAGTGGCTTCGGTCTGCAAGCAAAATGGAATATGAAAATAAAATGCCGATTTATGATCAAGAGAATCCTGACCGTGCGCTCTTTACGAAAGCGATGTCATGGAAATATGAATCGGAATATAGGGTCTTGGTTCCCGATACATGTGACGTTAAGATTTCTCTCAACTCAGAATCGCTACAAGCCGTATATTTCGGCGTAAATATTACGTTTGAAGATGTTCAAAAGATTTATCCTTTAAGTGCTGCAAGGCAGCTTCCATGTTATCAAGCGGAAACTGTTAATGAGGATTACACGATTCAATTTAAAAAAATTGAAAATATTAATGACTTCTCTCCTCTTGCGAGGAAGGCCGCTCTTAAAAGGATTGTCGAAGAAGTGATGCAAAAATCTAAGGCGCTTAAAATTTCTGATTGGATTCAGAAAAGATAAATTTCAAAAATCATACGGCGTCGTCTTCTCCGTGCTTTTGGCCCCGATGGTCCCGTACATGAAAACCGTCATATCAATTCCGCGATGACCAAGCAGAGACTGCAATTCGGAAAGGGTGCCACCCTTTCGCAAAAAATGATACGCGAAGGTATGTCGAAAGGCCGAGCTGTCGAATTTTTTCTTGAATGCGATCTGCGTGCGAATTTTTGCGAATCTCCGATAGTAAGAAACGACGGCCCAATGTGCGCCATCTTCTCTTGTGAAAACATATTCACTCACTCGAGGAAGAACTTTTAAAACTTCGACCAACCTTTCAGGTAAATTCAGAGTTCGCTCAACAGAACTTCGAGATGAACCCGCAGGAGCATGAAGTGCGAACTAGCTCGGTGGGGAATTTCGACAATTTTAATCAGTCGGCAGACTAAGAATTCAAGCTGCAACGGATTCGTGTATTCAAAATCTTCAAAAACACTCCGGGTAAATCAAAGACACGCAGCAATTCTCAAAAATCAGTGAAATACGTTGCCAAAGACCCATTCCAATCACACAATTTTAACAACAATGAAGGCTAACCTA
>JAYUEB010000701.1:0-3123 GCA_043739525.1 Bdellovibrionales bacterium | reverse complement strand
CGTCATCGGCGTAGCTTAACATATCTTGCCGGATGCTGCGCCACTGCCATCGGCGCAGAAGGCAAAAAAAAAGCGAAGCTTGCGGCTTCGCTTTTTTTCGTAGCTTTACCCAGTTTGGGCAAACGCGATTAACGTTTAGAGAACTGGAAGCTCTTACGAGCACCTGGTTTACCGTATTTTTTACGCTCAACCATACGAGGATCACGAGTTAAGAAGCCAGCTGCTTTAAGAGCTGGTCTCAAAGTTTCGTCAAAAGAAACAAGAGCACGTGAGATACCGTGACGGATCGCACCTGATTGTCCTGTTTCGCCGCCGCCAGTAACTGTGATGAAAACATCAAATTTACTTTGGTTTGAAGTCGCTAGGAAAGGTTGGTTGATGACCATGCGAGAAGTACCTTTGCTGAGATATTTCTCAGGGGTCTTTCCGTTGATCATGATCTGACCAGAACCAGTTTTCATGAAAATACGAGCTGTGCTAGTTTTACGTCTACCAGTTGCATAAAATACTTTTGCTGCTGCTGCGGCCATTTAAAAATCTCCCTTATTTCGCACGAACGTTTTTTGCTTTGAGAACCAAAGGTACAGGTTTTTGAGCTGCATGAGGATGAGCAGCACCTTTGTAAGCTTTGAGTTTCAACAACAAATGACGAGCCAATTTATTTTTTGGAAGCATACCTTGAACTGCTTGTTCAATGATAAATGCTGGATCGAATTCGCGAACTTCTTCAGCTGAACGAGATTTGAGAGATCCGAAAAATCGTGAATGACGATAGTATTGTTTCTCAACCCATTTTGTTCCGCCCATTTCAATCTTTTCAGCATTGATAACGACAACGAAATCACCAGTGTCCATATGAGGTGTAAATTCAGCTTTAGTTTTTCCGCGAATAACTTGAGCGATTTCGCTCGCCATTCTTCCGAGAGTGAGGCCGGTCGCATCGACGATCCACCATTTGCGCTCAACTTCGTTTTCTTTTGCATTCCAGGTTTTCATCACAGTACTCCAATGTGTTCTTGAACGTACCTTTCTAGAGTTTACGGCACTTCCTGTCAAGTTCAGAAGGGTAATAAACTTGAGAAAGATATAATCCTTGAGGTGGAGCCGTCGCTCCCGCCTTGCGTCTATCGAGGGCCGCAATGATTTCTTTGATTTTTTCAGGACGATCGCCATTTTGGTTCATATCCAGCATGGTGCCTACGATATTTCGCACCATTTGCTTTAAAAAGCCGTTCCCTTGAATCACAAACTCTAAAGTATCGTGATCCTTCTGAATCCACTCGGCCATGAAAATTTCACGTGTTGTGGTCTTCACATCGCCGCCGGAGGTTTGGAAACTTTTAAAATCCTGTCGACCTATCAGATACTTAGCCGTTTCGTTCAAAAAGTGAATGTCGAGTGGAAACCTCACCCAATGCGTATGACGATACCTTAAAGCGCTGGGCGTAACCCGGTTCAGTACCATATAGCGATAAGTTTTTTTGACCGAGTTAGCGATCGCATGAAAATCAGCGGGAGCCTGAAACACATCTCGAACTACAATTGTCGGCGGAGTGAGCCTAATCAAAGCATAGCGTAAATCGAAGAGGCTTGGGTCCCTGGGAGCATCAAAGTGAGCGACCTGACCCGTAGCATGGACTCCGGTGTCGGTGCGGCTGGCACCTAAAACCGTGATAGGTCGATCGTAAATTTTACTTAATGCCGCCTCAAGCGTGCCCTGAACCGATTTATGCTTGGTTTGACGTTGCCATCCACAGAAGTCCGCTCCGTCATAAGAGACGATCAGTTTCGTTCGAAACATTCCCGGTGCCGCTTGGCGGAAGGGTGTGCGTGGAGAATCTTCGGGATCAGGCATGAGCATGCTGAAGTTATTAGCAGAGAAGGCATTGTAAAGCAATGAGCCTCTAGGTTTTAGACAGCTGTCTCACATTGAGACAGCTCTTTCTGGTTTAAAATTTGCAAATTAAACATCTATGGAGAAAATTTGAAACCTCATTACTTCGCAATCATCTTAAGTCTTTTCATTTTCGTGGAGTCTCTGCCCGCCGAAGAAAATACTTGCGCAGCATTTGTTTCCCTGGAAAGTGCCCATTCCAATGTCGACACAAATAACTATACCGAAACGCGATTTTTAGACGAGTACAATTTATTTTTCTTATTTCGACAAGGTTTGGATTTACTTAAAACACTCTCTGGCCTTCGAAAAAACGCAATTTGGTTTGATATGGGTTCAGGAATCAACAAGGCCTTAGTAAAAGGTTTGGAGTCAAATACCCAGATCAGACGTGGAGTAGGTCTGAGTAAAGTGAAAACAGAAGGTGCTTGGGGAGACAAACGAGTTCCGGGCAGAATGAAGCAAATTAATGGAGACACGCTTGAGAGTCTTGTGGATCAAGGTCGATTAAAAAATCACATGGGCCGAGTTGATTTAATCACAGATGTATTTGGTCCTCTTTCCTATACAAAAAATGTTGTTAAAGTAATGCAAATTTATTTGGATTTGTTAGCTCAAAATGGACAAGCCATGATCTCTCTTCAAGTCGGAAGAGCTCGGGGTATGTCACGATTGGATGCGATAGAAAATTATATTCCTTACAATAGTCTTCATGTCTCAGATGGAGTCGAGCCTTATGGCTTAATTTCGTGGATTAAATCTATTCCAGGTATTTCAGTTGAAGAAGTGGTGCAAGACGAATTTAAAGAAGATGGAACTTACCATAAAACGGTCGGCCTCAGAATTACCAAACACGTCGATAAAGTTGTTGTACCGCAGACAATCGCGATTGAGCACTATGCAGATGAAGAAGTTCCGCCGATGAGGGTATTTATTCCGCTCTTACCGCAGAACAATTAACACTGATTAAAACTCCAAATTAAACCCGGCATTCCCAACTGATCCCGTAAAATCATATAGAGAGTTAAGCCCAATAAACTGAGTAAACTCAAAATTCAAAAACACATGGCTCACACCATAGCTCGACTCAAGTTCTCGAGCCGACCTAGCGTCGAACCCATCGATCATGATATTAATTCCAGCAACTGCAGTTAAGACGGCGGCTCCGCCAAATTTAGGAGGTCTTCCGTCATCACGTAGTTCCGAGAAAATAAAATAGCCGCCACCGC
>JAYUEB010000700.1:0-3129 GCA_043739525.1 Bdellovibrionales bacterium | reverse complement strand
ATAGCTGATCCCTGAGATATGCCAATTGAGCCCGTCTACACTGACCACCTGATCCGGAAAGGCCGCCTGATCTTGAGTCGAATAAGAAGTCATGATCGACTTGAGTGATTTTTCAAAAAAAGCAAAGGGAGTAAACAGAGCAACGATGGCGCCTTGACTAACCGCGGGTTGATTGGATGGAGCATCTCCATAGAGATTAAAAGTACAAAAAAAGATACCGGTAGTAATCGCGATCTTCAAAGTTTGAGTTAAGATCATAGATTTTCGCATCTCACCATTACCCCACGCGTTTAGAAAACTCTTGAAGAACTTTTGGTAATTCTTATGATGTGTTTACAGTCGATTTTACGTTCGATTCTACGGTCGATTTTACATTCGATTCTATACTGAAAGAGTGAGTGTAAAACTCTCTCTTAATGTAGCAAGCCTTGCCCTTCAAAGCTAGCTCGATTGCGCTTATTCGACGGCAACTCGATTTAAGATTGAAATTTTTATGCGGGACTTCTACAATGGACCAGATTTTCACAATCACCCGAAACGAGTGAGGTAAAGTATGAAATTAATTATCAATTTTTTAGTACTACCAAAGGCGAAGTTGACTTTCAAAAAGCTTCTTTTTGCTGTTCCAACTTTCTGTGTTTTGTTAGCGAACAGTACCCTCTCCTTTGCTGCAGTACCCGACGAGACGCACGATATTCTTGAAAAGGCGAGGATCAAACTTGCGAGTAAAAAAAATCAGGCACATATTATAATGAAAATTATTGAATCCACTGGAGAAGTCAAAACCCGTGAGCTCGATTTGCAAACTCTGCAAACTCAAAATGGGTTTGAGGCAATTGCCCGAATGACTGCGCCCGCAGATAACAAAGGAACCGCCCTGTTAGCAGTAGTTGATAAAACTGAGCAACGCCAATGGATTTATTTGCCATCGAACAAACAAGTAAGACGTGTGGCGAGTGTGAATAAAGCATCCGGACTTTTGGGATCTGAGTTGAGTCCAGAAGACTTAAATCCAGATGCCTTGAAAGGTGCGACTCTCAAGCTTATTAAAAAAGAAGAACATAAAGTGGTGATTCAACTGACTCCAGCGCCAGGAACAAGTGAATACTCATATGCGCAGACGGTATTTTCGATTCCAGATTATCTGCCGCAAAGATCTGAGTACTTTAAAGGAACTGAATTGCAAAAGACGGTCGAGTTTCTAGATTATAAAGCTTTTGACGGTAATATATATCGAGCTCAGAAAATTCATATCAAGAATATTCTCAAAGGTCGAGGTACAGATATCGAGTTGAGCGATATTAAAGTGAACGCCAAGCTATCTGAGAAAGATTTTACTCCAGAAGCTCTTAAAGAAAATTGGTAAGTACGCCGAATACTAGTCTGCTGCCCAATTGACAATTGCTTTGCTTAAGCGCGCAATTAACTAAAGCAGAACTAGAAAGGCTCCACTTATGATTCTTCAACCCATGCAAAAGTTTATTTATCTCGGGCTCATTTGTGCCCTTTCATTTTGGTTTGCAAAAGTTGAAATTCAAATCGAAGGAACTGACGGTTGGGCTAAGAATTTGCCAACTTGGCGTGTTGAAAATCATTGGCTCTTGAAAATTTTCTTTGGCGGAAGAGCGATGACGGGCTATCACGCATGGGTCATCAGTTTTATCTTTTTATTGTTTCACATCCCGGTCGCATTTACCGATCAGTGGAGCCTCGCTTTTGAAGGTCGCGTAATCGGTGGATTTATTTTATTTTGGATCTTCGAAGATTTTTTGTGGTTTGTCTTGAATCCAGGATACGGAATTAAGAAATTCAAAAAAGAATTTATTTCATGGCATCCAAATTGGGTCTTGTTGGCGCCAGTTGAATATTGGGTATTCTGTCCAATTGGTTTTTCTCTTATTTTCTTTTGCTAATGATAAAAGACTTCTATTTTGGTGAGCGCTTGGAGTGGATGATTAAACTACCACATGGGCACACTCTTGAACTCATTGCCTCACAAAATTCCGGAAATTTATTTGAACGCATGTTGAAACCAGGTATCGGTGTCCGTGTGAGCAAAAACAACGTCATGATGACGATCGGTCGAAAGCTTGCTCGTTCAAATGAAGAAGTGCTCAAGCGATGTTTGAGCGATGCGTTCGCTCCCTATAAAATTTAATTGACAGGTGGAGGCGGAGCGGGAGTTCCGCTATCATCTCGCATGCCATCGATGACCCAGCGAGCGAATGCATCACTCTCGTCGGGTGATAATTTAGCCGGGGCAGGCGGCATTTGTTTGGTGACGAGAGTGAGATACATAGCTGTCGCGATACTAGATCTCACAACTTTAATATCGCTGTAATCAGAAATACCATCTTTGTTTGCCGTAAAGTGACAGTTGAGACATTGGTTTTCAAAAACTTGTTGCTTGAACTGAGTCCACAAAACCGGGCGGCCTAGAGGTATTGGCGGCTGCTTGGCCGTGCCTGGATCGGGCGAGGGGTTTGAAACAATTTCGGGTACACCATCTGCGATCCATTTTCTGAGAATTGCGAGTTCGACTCTGCCAATGCCTTTTGGAGGCATCGTTCTCTCGATAAAAACGGCACTTATAATTTTGGGAAGTACCGCCTTTATTTGCGCATAACTCGTGAGCTGAGGATTTTTTTCGCTGTGGCATCCTAGACATTTAGTCAGAAAAACGTTTCGATTTACTTGCTCGTACCCGTAGCTACCCTTTGAGACAGAGGCATCTACCGGGCCAGAGTCATCTTGAGTCTTGTCAACTCGATAGGCACAGCTCGAAGCAATGCTCATCAGGCTAAGGGTGACTAACAGTTTTTGAAACGCTTTAAACATTTTATTTTATTTTTGGGTTGCGACCAAAATATCAAGATTTGCAGTCATATCATTCTTAACGCCAATTCCTAGAACAGGTTTCACAATCACGCCATAGTCTGACAATGAGAAAGGAACCGTGCCTTTAATATTCAGAACGTCACTCTCAAGAACCGTAATTTTCAGTGGAAAGCTGAGGGCTTTTTGTACTCCGTGAATAGCCCAAGTTCCGTTTGCCGTGACGTCAAAGCTATTGCCGGGTTTCAGTTGAGAAGCGATATCGCCGCCACCGGTGACACCCAAAAGGGTAAA
>JAYUEB010000699.1:0-3130 GCA_043739525.1 Bdellovibrionales bacterium | reverse complement strand
GGTGTCGAGGCCAGTGATTTTAATGGTCTCAAAAATGTCAAAATCGCCAAAGATGAAAATGAAGCTGTGAGTATTTTGTCGCAAGTGCGAGAAGAGATGATGAGGCGTTTCACTTTTATGGAAGCAGAAGGAGTGAAATCAATTGATTCCGAGAGAGACAAAAGAGACATTATTGTGATTGCGGTCGATGAGGCCTCCGAGCTTTATGCCAAGGGTAAAATGAATAAGGATCGTGCCAATCAGATCGCAAAGGCACGAGAATTGACAGAAGAGATTTCAAAACTTGGTCGTGCTGCGGGTGTGCATCTGATCCTCGCTACTCAAAAAGTAACAACCGAGACGATCGACACAAAGATTCAAGAAAATCTCGGCGGACGAATTTGCTTTAGAGCAAATACCTTGCACGGATCGACTACGGTACTTGGCAACAAAATGGCTTACGAATTACCAGACATCAAAGGTCGAGCAATTTGGGCGAACGGCACCGAATTCACAGAAGTTCAAACGCCTTTTCTAGATGACGAAACGCTTATTTCTGAAATCGAAGAGCTTAAAAAAGAACATGAAAATGAGAAGTCTCTTACTTTTCAACCCCTATTTGAGATCACTCAAAAATTGACCGAGAAATTTTCAATGGAGTCCCAACCTGGAAAGACAGCTACAAAAGGAAAATTAAGTGACACAAGAAACGAAAATTCTTCATCTCTTGTTTGAAAATAAAGTGATGTCCAGATCACAGCTAAAACACCAAGTTTTTCCGACAGTTGTCAAAAGCCGGGTTTCGAAAGTGATCGGAGGGCTTCAGCGAAAAAAATGGCTCGACACAAGACTCTACGACACTGAAGAAAAAAATAATACGCTGATTTATTCGCTCACCGACACATCCAAAGCAAAGGTTTACGAAACTTATCCGGTAAAAATTGATTCAGAAATACGCAAATCCGAGGCAATCGCTCATGATCTGGCCCTCGTCGACATCAGAAAGTCATTTGAATCAAAAGATTCTGTAGTCAGATATATTCCTGAAAATGTACTTCAATGTTGCGAGAATGTGAGGGATAGTACCTTTATAAAGCCCTTTGCCGAGGTACGAAGTGACGCGGTTGTAGGAATCAACACCAAAACCGGAATCATCTACGGAGCTTTAGAATATGAGCCTTCGCAAAAAGCATCTGCTCGCTACGAAAAGAAGCTCTTAGAGTATTATCTCAGAACTGACATTAGGCTCGTCATATATATTCATACGAATGACTGGCTAATAGAACAAATTCGCAAAGCCGAAGAAAATATCGGTCAAACTCAAGAATCCAAAGTGTTCTTTGTGAGGTTTGAACAAATGCTTGTAGCTGAAAGACCGGTTACTTTTATTGGTAAATCCGGCAACCAATTTGAACTCGCTTAGGCGACCCGACTGAACAAACTGGGCTGAGTGAACCTGTGCGGAACGGGTTCACCCACAGTTTCTTGCTAAGTCCCTGAAACCACTAAAATGAAATATTATGAAGATAACCTCAGTCAGACGGATGGCGGGTTTTTGATTTTAACAATTTTTGTAGGAGTTAAATGAAGAGTTACGTTTTAAAAATGATGATTTTAATAATCCCGATGATGGGATGTGCAACTATGAAAGAGTCTTTGATGTTAGGTGTTGGCACTGGCGCTGCAACTGGTGCCGTTGCTGGTTTAGTAGTTGGTAAACAACAGTCGCAGGCTGCTTTGACTGGTGCTGCGATCGGAGCAGTAGTTGGAGGAATTGCCAGTTACTTTATTCATGACAGTATTGAAAGTAGGGATTCCAAGGTCAGACGCGAGACGCTATTCAATCTTGAAAAGTTCAGCGTATCAAGACCTGGGGCTCTTGAAAAAGCTGAGGACGATTATATTGTGGATCAATCTAAAGTCGAAACTCAGTGCTTTGATACGGAAGTTCACGGCAGCAAACTCATTGAGGCTCACTGTGAGTCGGTCATAGTTGGAAGTCCAGAATGGGCCAAGAAGAAATCAAAATATAGGAACAATCAAGGTGAGTAGGAAAATGAATGATGAGATGAGGATTGATCTTGATCCCAAAGCAGCCGTGGCCATCGACACGATGCTCAGTGACTTACGAGCTAGGCCAGGAGTGAGTGTCTGCCCTTCTGATCTCACGAGCTGGATCGTCAAAGATTTCTATAGAATTAGCTTCAAATCAAAGCTGGATAAACTCGAAAGTGACTTTGTAAATGTAAAAAAGCTTTTTAGGGATTCACTCAAAAATATGGACGACAAAAACTTAATTGTATCGCTCGAAGACTTTGTAAAACGTCATCGTAAAAACTCGACAGCAAAAGATACTGTGACTCCAGCGTCAAAGCCGCCGCCAGAGCCAGCGTAGAGTATGTCAGTGCGACTTAAGAATAATTTGGTTGCTAATATAGATGACTCAAAAAGTTTGAAAGCGAAGAATCTTTTTCTTGATTGACGATGAGCGCTCAAGGTAAATTGATTCATGTACAGAAGGCTCAAATTTTAAATGAGCCTTCTGAGTTCTTTGAAAATTCAATATGGTTAAACACAGGTGAAGCGGCAGTTTTTTTGCGGACTACTCCTAAACAAATTAGGAAGTGGTCCTACCAAGGAAAAATCAAGGCTTATAGATTGCTGGGACGAAGTTTGCGATTCAAGAGAAATGAACTTGCCTCCTTATTTATAGGAGGATCGAAGTGAGTATTTCGTCGTACAAAACAGAAGTTGAGCCTGGAGTATTTAAAACCTTTTATTTGGTTATCGCCGAAGGCATTAACAAATACACCAGACAGCGAATTCAAATGAAAAGACGCGGAGTCGTTTCAGAGCCAAAAGCTCAAAGACTTTATCGAGAACTTTGGAGCCTTTGCCGAGAACAAAGGCCAGATATTCCATCGATTAAGAACTGGATGGAACTCAAGTTGTTTTATTTTGAGCATATTCGCTCAAAAGTTAGAACGCCTGAGAACCCTCTCGGTTTTAATCCGAAAGCTGTCGAATCCAAGATCAGTCGGTTTCATCATCTTAAGCATTGGGATGGGCTGCATTTAGATTTGATCACACCGATCTTTGTAAAAGATGAGATGGACGGACTCGAAGAGAAAGAGATCGCGAGTCGGTCGTT
>JAYUEB010000698.1:0-9416 GCA_043739525.1 Bdellovibrionales bacterium | reverse complement strand
CCGTTCATGGTCGTCGGCGGTCCGATCGTCGCCCTGGCTGTGGGATTGATCTTCTCACCACCGCGCGGTCTTGGCGCGTGGCCGCTGTTCGCCTGGCTCTTGTGCCTGATCGAGGTTCACGCTGACCATTTTCGAAACACCTTTTTCTTCCATAGTGACTCCGAAAAGTTTTTTCGCAACTTCCATCGTGTACTTATTATGAGTAACTACGATAATTTGCGAGCGCTTACTCATTTCACGAACAAGATCGTTAAATCTTGAAACGTTCGCATCATCAAGAGGAGCATCAACCTCATCTAATAGACAATAAGGAGATGGCTTCACCAAGAAGATCGAGAAAATAAGTGAAACAGCTGTCAGTGCTTTTTCTCCACCCGAAAGTAAAGAAACGTTTTGAAGCTTTTTCCCTGGAGGTTTTGCTTCAATGTCGATTCCCATTTCGCCTTTTTCGACGTCTTCAATGAGGATCAGTCGTGCTTCTCCACCACCGAAAAGAACTGGGAATACTTTTGTAAATCGCTCATTCACTTGCTCGAAAGTTTCTTTGAAGCGTTTTGAGCAAATGCGATTGATTTTATCGATCACCTTTTTAAGAAGTTCTTTTGCTTCCATGAGATCGCTCTCTTGTTTGCTTAAGAACTCATAACGTTTTGCCACGTCATCGTACTCTTGGATTGCCGACAAATTCACATCGCCCATTCGAGAAAGTTTCTCCTTAAGCTCGTGAATTTGCTTTTCAGCTTCTTCAAGGTTTCCTTCGCGATCGGCATAGCGTTCCGCTGTTTGCGAAAGCTCAAGGACATAGCGCTCTCGAATTTGGTCGCAGAGATAGTTTTCTTTCATGCGATTTTGTTCGAGGCTCAATTTCATTGTCGAAACTTCAGTTTGAAGCGTGTTTCGAGAATGTTGAAGTCCGCTTAAGGATTTTTCAAAAGTTCTCGAAAGATGAGACACTTCTTCAAAGTTATTTTTGGCTGCACCTAAGCGGCCCTCAATGTCTTCGATGTCGCGAACCATATTTTCGAATTCGATCTTTTTCTCTTCAAGTTCAACCTGATGAAATGACATGCTCTCAGTACTCTTGCTGCTCTCTTCAGTCATACGACTTAAAAGAGACTCAACTTCGGCAAGAGATTTTGACAGAATACTATTTTGTTTCTCAAGGCCTTCGCACTCTTGAGTTTGAGTCGCGAGTTTCACCTGCATATCTGTCACTTGAATTTGCATGGGTCCCAGAGTGTTTTGCAAAGACAAATGTTCGATATCGAGGTCTTGAGTGGATTGCTCAAGAGACTCTCTGCGCTCTTTCAAAGTCGCAAGACGAGACTCAAGATCAACAAGCTCAGCTTGCTTGGTCTGCATTTGAGCTTCGAGCTGCATGACTTCTTTTTCTTGGCGTTGAATCGCAGTATTGACGTTGGTCAATTCTTGTTCGGCACGCTCAAGATCTTTTTTGATTTCAGCAAGTAAGATCTCTTTTTCAACTTTCAATTTTTGGGCTGTCTCGTATTCTGAATTCAGAGTCTCAAGACGCTCTTCAGCCTTTTTCAACGAAACCTGAGCCAAAGCCAGCTTTCCGCTCCACTCATCTTTTTTCTGAGAGAGTTCTTTGATTTCACGACGGCGCTTTAAAACGCCGCTGTCAGCGCTTTCGCTTGTTCCACCGGTTAAAACTCCGTCCGGAGAAAGTAAGTCGCCATCTGTGGTAACAAATGTCCACATAGGGAATTGCGAGCGAGATTCAATTGCTTCACTCAAAGAATCAACGATTGCAACTCGATCGAGTAACTTTTCAACCATAGGTCTAAAGTTTTCATGAGCGCGAACCACATCTTTTAATAGTTTTTTTGCTGGCTGAGCCGAAGTTTCAACAACCTGGCCTGAAAAATCAGAAGACATGAAGCTTGAGCGTCCCGCTTTTTTCTCTTTCAAGAAATTAACGGCATTTAAAGCAGAAGCTGAATCATTACTCAAAAGCATTTGGAGGCGAGGTCCGAGAGCAGCCTCCATCGCGAGTTCGTACTCACTTGGCACTTCTACAACTTCGGCCATAGGTCTAAAATCTTGTGCATTCTCGCGCTGACCTTCTGGAAGAGACTCGAGCTTCTCTTTTTGCCAGAACATGATCTGTTTAACACCCTCTTGAAAACCTTCAAAATTTGAAGCTAAATTTTCGAGACCGTAAAGGCGACTTGCGACGCTATTAAGTGAATCCTTAAACTCATCAACTTCAGAACGCTTCTCGGAGATCTGTTTTTGTAAAGCTTGGCGATTTTGCAAAATGACGTCGGCGTCTTGAGCCAAATCCAATTGCATCTGACGCTCTTTTTCAAGGCTTGTGAAAACTTTTGTTCGGCGAATTTCAAATTCGGCTTTTTTCTCTAATAATTCTTGTTGAACCGCACGAGAATCATTGGCTCTCTCTTCTTGCAAAACTACTGATTCGCGAGTCGCAGTCATTCTCGCCGAAATATGCGCTTCACCTTGCGAGACGGTCATGAGTTCGCGTCTTTGAGTCGTGAGCTCTTCATCGACTTCGAGGCCGCGCATTTGAGCGGTTTCGAAAGTCTCTTTTTTAATGAGATAATCAGCACGCAAAGTTTCAACTTGGCCTTTGATAAGAGCCAGGCTCTCGGTAATACGTTCAAGGTCCGCTTTGAGAAGTTCTTGGCGCGTGACATTTTCTTGCAGGAGGGAACCCGTCATCTCTTTATTACGACGAGCTTGCTCAATCTCAAATTTAAGCTCTTGAATTTTGCTTTCTTGTCTTTGAGATTGATTGCGCTTTTCAAATTGCTGATTTTGTAAATCAGTGACCAAGCTCTCAGCTTCAACAACTTCAGAACGCTTCAACTCAAGGTCTGCTTCAAGTGTTGAAAGTTCGGTAGTAGCTGCTGCTTCACCGACTTCGGCTTCAGCCAGCTTGGTTTCGAATTCTTTAATTTTAGTATTGAGATCTAGGTAATGACGTGATGACACCCAAAGATCGAGGTCTTCAACTTCATTTTTCACTGTACGATAGCGTTCAGCTTTTTGAGCCTGACGTTGTAAGCTATCAATTTGTCTTTTGAGCTCGATCACGATGTCGTGAAGGCGTAAAAGATTTTGTTCTGTTGAAATTAATTTTCTTTGAGATTCACGTTTACGAACTTTGAATTTGGTAATTCCGGCAGCTTCTTCAATCAGAACTCGGCGCTCTTCAGGTTTTGCTGTGATAATACGGCCGATGGCACCCTGCTCGATGATACTGAAGCCTTTAGAGCCAGCCCCGGTATCCATGAAAATTTCTTGAACGTCTTTAAGACGAGCGGTCTCTTTGTTAATAAGATATTCGGACTCTCCACCACGGTGAAGACGACGAGTAACCATAATCTCAGAATTTTTCATATACTGAACTGGAAATGGTCCGCCATCATTTTCAAGAGTCAAAGAAACTTCGGCCATTCCCATTGGAGCATAGCCTTCTGCACCCGCAAAAATCACATCTTCCATGCTTGAGCCGCGCAAATGTTTCGCGCTCATCTCACCCATCACCCATACGAGGGCGTCGACGATATTTGATTTTCCGCAACCATTTGGACCAACAACACCAGTAATGCCGGCATCGAATTGAATAACGGTGCGATCTTTGAAAGATTTGAAGCCAACAAGTTCGAGTTTTTTAATTCTCAATTGAGATTCCCCTCATCATTTTTGTTTTAAGTCATAACTTCCTGTTACGAGCCTTAAGACTTTGAGCTTTAAAAAACTTCCTTGTCGAGCGAGATAAAGCTACGTCTTCTTTTGCTGAATCGCGGCTTGAGCAGCTGCAAGTCTTGCAATCGGAACACGATAGGGACTGCAACTCACATAGTTCAGACCAACCTTTTGAAAGAAATGAATACTTTCAGGATCGCCACCATGCTCGCCACAGACACCGATTTTTAAGTCTTGTCGAGTCTTACGCCCAAGGTCAACACCCATTTTCACAAGTTTTCCGACGCCGGTTTGATCGATGCTCACAAAAGGATCGTGCGCAAAAATGCCCTCTTCTACGTAGGTTCCCAAGAATCTACCGGCATCATCACGTGAAAGCCCAAGTGTGGTTTGCGTCAAATCATTGGTTCCGAAGCTAAAGAAATCAGCAGCACCGGCGATTTCATCCGCACACAGAGCGGCTCTCGGCAGCTCAATCATGGTTCCGACAGAATAATTGAATTTTGTATTGCTCTCTTTTTGTACACGCTCAACTTCTTCAACTGAAAGTTTTCGCAAAATATCGAGCTCTCGACGAGTGGCAATCAATGGAATCATTATTTCAGGTTCAAGATTTTGGCCTTCTTTAATCAAATCCACAGCTGCTAGCGCGATGGCTCGTACTTGCATGCGGTAAATCTCCGGGAAAGTAATCGCAAGTCTGCAACCTCGATGGCCCAACATTGGATTAAATTCGTGAAGTGATTTTACTTTGAGTCTGAGCTTTTCAAAATCAACTTCAAGCCTGACAGCCAATTCTTTAATTTCGGGATCTGTCTGAGGAACAAACTCATGGAGAGGTGGATCAAGCAAACGAATGGTGACAGGAAAGCCCTTCATTGTTTTGAAGAGTTGATAGAAATCGGACTTTTGCATTGGCAAGAGCTTATCGAGTGCACGCTCGCGCTCAAATTTGTTTTCAGCAATAATCATTTCGCGAACCGAATCGATACGATCCGCGCCGAAGAACATATGTTCCGTTCTGCAAAGGCCGATACCTTCTGCGCCAAAGTTACGAGAAGTTGTCGCGTCTTTTGGAGTGTCGGCATTGGCCCGCACTTTCATCGTGCGAAATTCATCAGCAAGAGTCATCAGGCGATCGAAATCCCCGCCCAATTGAGGCTCAAGGGTTTTCACTTCGCCTAAGAAAACTTCACCAGTCGAACCATCGAGCGTGATGAAGTCACCTTTTTTAAGAAGGTAACCATTCGCGCGCATCTCTTCCTTGTTGTAATCAACTTGGACGTCACCACAGCCAGCAACACAGCACTTACCCATTCCGCGTGCGACAACCGCCGCATGCGAAGTCATCCCTCCACGGGTGGTGAGAATACCTTGAGCCGCAACCATTCCAAGAATATCTTCCGGAGAAGTTTCAATGCGAACTAAAATTGTTTTAAGGCCTTTTTCTTTCCATTGAACGGCATCTTCAGAGGTAAATACAATTGCGCCATATGCGCCGCCTGGAGATGCTGGCAAGGCTTTAGCAAGCTTAGTGCGCTTTGCCTTTGGATCAAGTGTTGGATGTAAAAGCTGATCCAGACTCTTAGGCTCAACTCGCATGACTGCTTCTTCTTTTGTAATGAGCTTTTCGTCAAGCATGTCACAGGCAATCTTAAGTGCGGCAGGAGCAGTACGTTTTCCTGTGCGAGTTTGAAGCATCCACAAGCGACCTTGCTCAATGGTGAACTCCATATCTTGCATGTCGCGATAATGATTTTCAAGCTTGAGATAAGTATCAACGAGCTCTTGATAGAGCTTTGGCATTTTTTCTTCCAGAGATGCAAAGCCACTACCAACAGCTGACTCTCTTGAAATCGGCTGCGGAGTGCGAATGCCGGCAACAACATCTTCACCTTGAGCATTAATTAAATATTCACCGTAAAATTTATTTTCACCCGTTGATGGGTTTCGAGTAAATGCAACACCGGTTGCAGAGTCATCGCCCATATTTCCAAAGACCATCGATTGAACGTTCACCGCAGTTCCCCACGAACTCGGGATATCGTGCATTTGACGATAGACGATCGCGCGATGGGTATTCCAAGATTGAAATACTGCAGAGATCGCCCCCCAAAGTTGCTCAAGAGGATCATTTGGAAATTTGCGCCCAGTGCTTTCAACAATTAATTTTTTATATTTCGCAACCAAGAGCTTGAGATCTTCAACTTTTAAATCGGTGTCGTTCTGATAATTTTTTTCGCTCTTCAAGTCTTCCATCATGACATTCAAAAGCGAATGATTCATTCCCATTACAACATCTGAGTACATTTGAACGAAACGACGGTATGAATCCCAAGCAAATCTCGGATTTTTTGAGTTCGCAGCTAAACCTTCAACCGTATCATCATTCAAACCAAGATTGAGAATGGTATCCATCATCCCTGGCATAGATGCTCGGGCACCCGATCGAACACTCACAAGAAGTGGGTTCGCCTTATCACCAAATTTTTTGCCAATTATTTTTTCAACTTTTTGAAGCGCTTGGAGAGAATGCTCTTTCACAGCTTCAGGTAATTTTTCACCGCTGTCGTAAAAAGCCTGACAAACGCTCGTCGCAATTGTGAATCCTGGTGGAACCGAAATTCCGAGAGAGGTCATCTCCGCAAGATTCGCACCTTTACCGCCCAAGACGTCTTTCATCTTAGCGTTGCCGTCCGTCTGCCCGCTCGCAAAAAAGTAAACCAATTTCTCGTTCGCAGTCGAAACAGAATTCTTCATGTTTTGCCTTTCGAGATCCATTTATTTTTATCCTTTTCTCTTAAGTTAAAAATTAATAGCGCGCTCTTTAATTTGGGTACGGATATAAGATTCTACCTGATCAAGAGCTATGCGCTCTTGTTTCATGCTGTCGCGTTCACGAACGGTTACTTTGTGATCGGTGTTTGAGTCAAAATCGTAAGTGATGCAAAACGGAGTTCCGATTTCATCTTGACGACGGTAGCGCTTACCAATACTTGCCGTGTCGTCGTACTGAACCGCAAATTCACGCGCAAGTGAATTTCTGAGCTTCATTGCTGGCTCAGTAAGTTCGGCCTTTTTCGATAAAGGCAAGATCGCCGCTTTGATCGGAGCAATCTCAGGATGAAAGCCTAAAACCACTCGTTTATCTTCTTTTTTAGTTTCTTCGTCGTAAGAATTTTCTTCACGATAAGCATCGCATAATGCTGCCAAGATCAAACGATCACAGCCCACAGCCGTTTCAATAACATAAGGAACATATTTTTCTTTCGCTGCTTCATCAAAGTACTCAAGCTTTTTACCAGAGAACTTTTGGTGCTGAGTTAAATCGAAGTCGCCGCGATTGTGAATACCTTCAAGCTCTTGCCAGCCAAATGGAAATTCATACTGAACGTCCACGGCAGCTTTAGCATAGTGAGCCAGCTCATCTGGGCCATGAGGCTTAAATCTTAATTTTTTTGGATTGAGTCCCAATTTCAAATAGAAGTTCCAACGCGTTTCTTTCCAGGTTTCGAAGAAAGCTTGATCGGATCCCGGTTTAACAAAATATTGCATTTCCATTTGTTCGAATTCACGCGTGCGAAATGTAAAGTTACCTGGCGTGATTTCGTTACGAAAAGATTTTCCGATTTGCGCAATACCAAACGGGATTTTTTTACGCGAAGTAGTTTGAACGTTTACGAAGTTAACAAAAATACCTTGAGCAGTCTCTGGTCGTAAGTAAACAATCGCGCTTGAATCTTCCACCGGTCCCATAAATGTTTTAAACATCAAATTGAAACTACGAGGCTCAGTGAGATGAGCGCCCTTGCAATTTGGTTTTTCTTTACAAGAACTTTCAAGAGCCTGCGGCAATTGATCGGCGCGAAATCTCTGTTTACACTTTTTGCAATCCACCATCGGATCACTAAAACCATCAACGTGTCCTGAAGCTTTCCAAACCATCGGAGCCATCAAAATCGCAGCATCGAGACCAACAACATCGTCTCTTCTGGTCATGGCATTCCACCAAGCTTGCTTCACATTCATCTTGAGATTTGATCCAAGCGGGCCGTAGTCCCAACAAGAATTAAGGCCGCCGTAAATTTCGCTGCTTTGATAGACAAAGCCACGACTTTTGCAGAGTGAAACCATCGTCGCGAGATCGCCTAAAGTTTTTGTGGGTTGCTGACCATTTTCCGTATTCGACATGATGAAATCTCCTAGTCTTTTGGGTAGCATTTTGAGCTTTCTTTAGTCAAGAAATCCGGACTTGTCCAAGTGCATTGCAAGACTGAATATCAGAGTATTCACTTCAGACGGCGCATGCCAGAGTACGAGGATAAAATGCGGAGTTTAAAACTTGTGAACCTGAGCTCAAAGCTGTTTTTGATTGCGATGCTTCTTTTAAGCGCAACGGGCCTGATTGAAGCCAAAGCCGAGGGCGATGCGGACATCAAAACACGTGAACTGATGGTCCAAGTCAGCAAAGAGCTTGGCGTGACGTGCACCTACTGCCACAATTCCGAAAATTTCAAAGACTCAAAAAACAAAAATTTCGGAATCGCTCGTGATCACTTTCGAATTTTGAAGAGCCTCAACTCTGAGCAAGGCTTAAATGGAAGACCAAAAGTCAGCTGCTTTGTATGCCATCAGGGCAAAGCAAAATTTGAATACGCAATGAAATCGGAAAAATAAATCGCCATCAGCTAGTCGCAGTTGGCAGTCTGCCAGTCTCTGTGTCAGTTATCAGGTATCAGCTTGCCAGGCCCGGAGTTCAGGGGCAGGCAAACCGATACCCGATACCTGACACAGAGACTGGCAGACTGCTAACTGCCAATTGCGAGCTACTGCCGGCAGACGGATTTTACGTGTCACTTTGTCGCTGAATCCGTATCGCTTCGAGTGCCGCAAGCATAAAGGTTTTACTCTCCGAATCCATAGGTTTTGTGAGTTTCTCAAATGCCAAAAAAGAGGTTTCAAAACTGCTCCCTGCGGGAACTCCCAAAACTTCGTAGGCATCCCATGAGTGCCCATTATAATTGAACATAACGTTGAGACTTTTGGGCCCATCAGGAGGTTTTAAACGCGGATCATTTTCGTCCAGCACGATTCGTTTCACGACTTCAGTTTGGGCTTTTGGATCGCGCGTGCTTTTCAAGCGAAAAGGCCCCTGTTTGTTGGGTCGCTTCATGCGTAAAAAGCTCAAAACAAGAAGAGTGACAACGATCGCGTTTAGAACTATAAAATGTCGCGACACAAAATCCATGACTCTATTATTTTGTTTTCAGACTCGCTTTGCAAGAAATGAGATGATCTAGATGCAAAATCCCTTCGACCAGCAGAAAACTATACCCGGAATTAAAAAAATCATAGCCATTAGTTCAGGAAAAGGCGGCGTTGGTAAAAGTACGGTCTCGGCCAATCTCGCAGCAAGCATGGCGAAGCTAGGCAAAAAAGTCGGTTTACTTGATTGCGATATTTATGGCCCCAGCATTCCCCGCATGTACGGAGTCCTCAACCAAAAACCTGAAGTCGGCCAAGATCAGAAGATTTTTCCAATCAAACGCCATAATGTAAACCTGATGAGCATTGGCTTACTTGTCGATGACGACCTTGCTGTTGTCTGGCGCGGCCCTATGCTCTTCAAAGCCGTCGATCAATTTTTATTTGGTGTCAACTGGGGTGAACTCGACTATTTATTCATCGATCTTCCGCCTGGAACAGGCGATGTTCAACTC
>JAYUEB010000697.1:0-28015 GCA_043739525.1 Bdellovibrionales bacterium | reverse complement strand
GTGCGGCCTGGTTATGTGGAGTAAATTGGCCATAAAGGCTTGCAATCACTTTTACCAGAAGCACAGTCCACATAATCCAGCGCCTCACATAACAAATGGTATGTGGTGCTCGACATAACATCTGAAGCTTAATATTCAGTTCAAATGTAATGTAATTTGTATTTTGATCCATAAACGATCTCCTTTTACCCAAGCCGTGAGGCGCAAGAAGGAGTCGTTCTATGGAACGAATTCAAAAGTTAAATTTCTGTTAATGTTTTTTTGTAGTATTAGGATTAAATTTGCTCTTGCCTTCAAAAACCTGTTTACATTCCGTTGGTTATTGGTATTGTTCTGTCAAGGCAATGGGGTCTGCCTTAACCGCCGCTCACAATGAGGTCGCGCTGATGGCTCCTACCAAAACAAAGGTAGGACTATATCACAAATTCAAGAACCCAATTCTCAAAAAACCAGTTCGATTCGGTAAAAACGACGTTTCAAGCTTTTGCTATAAGTGGCATTTTCTCATTTGTCCTTGCTATCTTGATTACCTCCTCTGTATTAAAGGCGGAAGAAAATCCAAGCGTAGTTGAACATATCAACCTTACTACCAAAGACGCCTTCGACTACACAGGCCTTTGGATTCTAGGGGCCGGAACTCTAGCCACGCTCGTAGCTTTCAATTTCGATCAACAAATCCATGATTCTTGGACAAACCATCAACGAATGTCCGCTGACGTCAGTAGATACGGCGACTTCTGGGGAACAGGAATACCCGAAGCAATAATTATCGGAGGGCAAATTTATTTCGATAAAGATAACGGAATTCCAGCCGCCGAAGGTCTCTTCGTCGGAGGCGTCATAACCCACGCCTCAAAACTTTTAATTGCAAGGGAGAGGCCCGACAGCAACACCAAAACTGGTATGCCATCCGGTCACACACAGGCGGCATTTTCTCTGGCAGCGAGTATGACTGAATCCTACGGGTGGAACGTCGGAGCACCCTTTTGGGGACTTGGAGTTTTCACGGGACTAACGCGATTGGCAGATGATGCCCATTGGCTGAGCGATGTCGTCGCTGGCGCTACCATCGGAATTTTATTTGGTAGAGCCGGATATAAACATCATCGTCAAATACAACCCGTGGTTCTTTTCGATAATGGACAAGTGGATGGCGCGGCTATAGCACTGCGAATGGATTGGTAAATCAAATTATGCAAAAAAAGATTACTGATTGGATTAAATATTATCTCCGCTGGATTTTGATTTCAATACTTATCGGAACTCTATGCGGAAGCGCTTCGGCACTTTTTCTGTCTGTGCTAGAGGAGACTACAAAGTTTCGTGAGGCACATATTTGGCTCCTTCATTTTCTGCCGCTTGGAGGTCTTGCCGTGGGACTTGTTTACCACTTTTTCGGGCGAAGTGTAGAAGGTGGAAATAATCTCATTATTGATGAGTTTCACGATCCCGTAAGCGTCATTCCTTTTAGAATGGCTCCTCTTGTTCTAATCGGAACTATTCTTACGCATTTATTTGGCGGCTCAGCAGGGCGGGAGGGTACTGCTGTCCAGATGGGCGGTTCAATCGCCGATCAATTCACTCATATTTTTAACCTTAACCGCGATGACCGCAGAACTCTTCTCATGGCAGGCATGAGCGGAGGATTTGGGTCCGTCTTCGGAGTTCCTTTTGCTGGAGCTATATTTGGTCTTGAAGTACTGGCGGTGGGACGCTTGCACCTTTGGGCAATAGTTGAATGTACAATATCAGCTTTTGTCGCTCATTACGTGACCCTCGCTTGGGGTATCCATCACACACAGTATATTTCTCCCGAAATACCGATGTCGGCAAGTCCTACATGGCTTTACGCGGTCTTTGCAGGAATAGCGTTTGGTCTAGCTGCAAGAATATTTGCTTTTTTTACTGATCAAATCAAAGCTCTGTCAAAAAAAATAATTCCTTATCTTCCACTTCGCGCTTTTGTTGGCGGCGGAATCATAGCGATCGTGTTTTTTGTTTTACCTCAGTCGGTCCGATATTCGGGCTTGGGCGTTCCCATCATCGTTGATTCATTAAAGACACCGTTACCCCTTTATGATTGGTTAGGAAAACTTTTAATGACGGCAGCCACTTTGGGAACTGGGTTTAAGGGCGGAGAAGTGACGCCGCTTTTATTTGTGGGAGCAACTCTAGGAAATGCTCTTAGTCATATTATTCCTTTATCTCTCCCGCTTCTTGCGGCAATTGGTTTTGTTGGTGTCTTTGCGGGAGCCGCCAACACACCGTTCGCCTGTACGATAATGGCTATGGAACTTTTTGGTCCCAACATTTTTGTTTATGCAGCTCTCGCGTCCTTTGCAGCTTACGCAGTGTCGGGACATCACGGCATCTATCATATTCAGCATATTCATATTCCTAAAAAACAACACGTGAGTCGCATACTCGATTTTCTCAATTTTCTTTTTAGAAAACCTCCTTTGACCGAAAAAAAGGAGAAAAATTGAAGCCTCTTTTTTCGCATTACTGGGGAAGAAAGATCGTAGGCACGACACCAAATGGTTTTGGTATTTATACTCAATCAAAAAAAGTAAATTATGGAACTTGAGAAAAACAAAATGGACAATTTACAAGCTGTTTTTACGCAGTTGAAATCATTCGTTGACGAGTTGGAAATCGCTTCGCTATTACCTCAAGTTAATTCTGTTGGTGAGATACTAAAGACCAATAAAATATATATCGCCGTCCTTGGTCGTTTTAAAGCTGGTAAAAGCTCTTTTCTAAATAGTCTCATTGGCAGAGACATTCTTCCCACCGGAGTGCTGCCTGTTACCGCAATTCTGACATCTTTGCAGTACGATGCTACAAACTGCACCCAAGTCCACTTTAGTAACGGACGTATTCAAAATATTTCTGAAGATGAGCTTTCCGAATTCGTCACTGAGAAAAAAAATCCCATTAACCAAAAGCATATTCAAGAAGTGAAAATCTATGATCCCTCGCTACTGAAGTATAATGGACTTGTTTTCGTAGATACTCCTGGCCTAGGAAGTACCTTCATTCACAATAGTCAAATGACAATGGCGTCATTGCCAAAAGTTCAATTAGCGCTCATGTGTGTTGGCGTTGATCCACCTCTTTCGGAGCAAGATCTTGCTCTTATTAAAGAAACGATGCATTTTACCTCCGATATTGTGATTCTTGTTACTAAAGCGGATTTAGTTACAGAAAATGACCAGGCCGACATTAAATCCTTTATTGACAGTGAAACTCAAAAAACATTTGGAAAATCTTACCCAATTTATTTTTATTCGATCCGAGATCAATTTGGTCGTTTGCGTAGCGAGTTTGATTCTCAGGTTTTAGCTCATTTATTGACGTCGAAAGACGAAGTTCATTCTAGGATAGCCAGCTATAAAATGATGGTTCTCAAATCTGATCTCATTCAATATTTGAATTTACGCGAAGCTGTCTTAGAGAATAAAAATTCGCAGGCAAAAAGGATTACTGAGGGCGTTCTGCATGAAGAAACACAAGCAGAGTATTTGAAGAGAGAAATTGGTTCGATAAAAAGAACATTTGTGACGGACACTAGAGAGATACTTCTGAAGGACTTATCAACTGGATTTCCTGATATATTAAAATCAATAACTGAAAAACTTCAAACTAGGCTTAGTGAAAACAACGTTTCCCTATGGAAAATGACGCGAATTTTCGAAGACTTTCTTGAAGAAAATATAAAACTTGAAATGAACTCTCTTATAGCTTCGCATGAAAAAACTGGTCGCGACTACCTTGCCTCAGTGCAAATGAGTTTCAATCGTTTGGTCGAAGCGTTCCGTAATAGAATTTCTCAGACACTGAAAGATTCTTTCAATATTGATTTTAAACTTTCGATGCCTGAAATACAAATCGAACTGCCTGAAGTCTATTTTATTCCTTTTCCGAAGGCATTTGATACCCAAATTGATCTTTTATCTTTCTTGATACCAATGGGTCTTTTTAGACAATTTTTTATTCGGCATTTCGTAAAATCTGTTAACTATGAAATTGAAAAAAATATTTCCAGACTCGCTTCCTCTTGGACGGAGGCTATAAACCTTGCAGTTGAAGCCTTAGCAAAGCAAACACAACTCCAGATCAGCTTAGAATCTAAAAGTCTTAAGAATATTTTAAGGAGTGAAATTATGGATGATACAAATATCGAGGCGAGTCTTCGCGCTCTAAAGGAGATTAAATTATGATTCAAAGTTGGCAGCTATTTGCGCTGGGCTCCGCCTTTTTTGCAGCCCTCACCGCAATTTTTGGAAAAGTTGGTGTCAGCCAAATGAATTCGGATTTGGCAACATTTCTAAGAACGATCATTATTCTCGCGGTTGCTACGCTCATCGTGTCTATCCGCGGAGAATGGCAGGACCCTCGCTCACTCTCAGGCAAAAGCGTAGTTTTTCTTGTCCTTTCGGGATGTGCGACTGGCTTTTCTTGGCTTTGCTACTACCGAGCACTTCAGTTAGGACCAGCTTCCAAAGTGGCTCCCGTTGATAAATTGAGTGTCGTTCTGGTCATCGCATTCGGATGTCTATTTCTCGGAGAAAGTCTTACTTGGAAAGTGGGTATCGGAGGACTCTTGGTGGGGCTCGGTGCCTTACTGATGGTTTTGTAATATGCCAATATTTTCATGGGAAAAGCAGATTATTGACATCGCGAGATCTTGGCCTCGCGAAGGTCCACTCTTTGAGTTTTTTAATTTTTGGACTTTGTTTTCAGAGTCTGGATGGCTCCTCTTACTTTTCATGGTTACTCTTAGTTTAGAAATCGGTTGGAAAAAATTGGTGACACCGACAATACTTGTTCTGGCAAGCGTTGGTGCGGATGATCTTTTATCAAGAAGAATCGTGAAAGCGTTGGTAATGAGACCTCGTCCTAATTATTTGAACGCCGACTGTCAGCTTAGTTCATGTTGGGGCTTTGTAAGCTCTCATGCTACAAATATAACCGGAGCCGCCGTTGTTTTGTGTCTTTATGATCGAAGAAATGTAATTTGGACGCTTCCCTGTGTTTTACTTGTGAGCTTTTCCAGGATCTATGTAATTGATCATTATCCACTGGACGTTTTTGGGGGAATGGTTTTGGGCGCTTTCGTAGGAACAATTATCTGGCTTATATTTTCAAAGATATTGAAAAAACAGGCTCTTGATTCCGCGAATTCGACAACTTAATTTACTTTGATTGGCGTTTGAGATACTCGACCTTTAAAAACTGAAATATCTAAAAGCTTGGCTAGATTAAAAATTTTGGTCGCATGTAAAAGGAGATTAGAGTCATGCTAAATTTGAGACAACTGTCTAGTGTCGTATTGATAGCACTCGTCTTTAGCGCTTGTGAAAGCATCAAAGTGACGGAGAAAAGTAGCCTAAGAAAGCTCGCTAGTGACAAGACATCTAATACTCAAGCTTGGGTAGAGCTCGGTGCGAACGGAGCAATCATTGCTAGAGCAATCACCAGTGATGAGCTTTGCCCTAACTTAAGAGTCGATAATGACCTTGTTGCTATGAATCTTAGAATTCAATCGCCAGAGGATATGGGCAATAAAGTTTGCGAACTGCAGATCTCGAATACAGTGAAAAAGCTTCTAATCGGCGAAGAGGAGCTGCCGCTCCTCAAAAAAATAATCTCAAAGATCTTAGTCGTTGGCGACACCGGCTGCCGAATAGTTAAGAAAAAAAAATCTGTGGCGGCTCAAGATTGTAACAATCCAAAAGCTTGGCCGTTTGCAAGGCTAAGTAATTCAGCTGCCAAATGGCAACCCGATCTAGTCATCCATATGGGGGACTATCACTATCGAGAGGCTCAATGTCCCGAAAGGGAAATGAAATGCATTGGCTCAACCTCTGGAGATAATTTAAAATCATGGCAAGAGGATTTTTTTACTCCTGCGCGTCCGCTCTTGCAGAAAGCGCCTTGGATATTTGTACGTGGAAATCACGAGCTATGCGCGCGAGGCGGACAGGGTTGGTTTAAATATTTAGATCCGAGGTCGCCCGCTGGCCACTGTGTTGACACATCCGATCCATACTGGATTAAAATCGGAGAGCACTTTATTGGAGTCATCGATTCTGCGGACGATAAAAATATTCAGCGAAGCCTTGATTCATTGAAGGCCCCGTCTGAATATTTGATTTGGCTCGTTCTCCATCGCCCTTTTCTTACCTTGGGCGCTGATGACGAAACGACGACTAATTCAGCTCAACTATCCGATAATCTAAAAGGAAAAGTCTCAGCAGTCTTTACCGGCCATCAACATCATCTTAGTCTCAATCGATTCACTGACTCAAGACCGCCAGAACTAATTAGTGGCAACGGCGGAACAGAACTCGAAAAGCCTCCCAAGGAAATTGCCCCCAAAGATGTATATAGAACATATCCTGACTTTGGTTTTTTAACTCTTGAAGCTTTCAATAATAATTCTTGGCTGGTAACAGAACATAATGTGGACGGCATCGAAGTCATCCATTGTGCAATAACCGAAAAACGTGGTGTAAAGACTACAATAGACTGTCAGCCGTAGCTGTTGATGGGCTAAGTCCAGCAGCTATTCTCTTGCTTCTAGTGTGAACCCACATCTTTTTTGAACCTTAAGCCTTAAACCTTTTTATAAAAAAGCGGAAAAGCCCATTTGGTCTGATTTTAACGTTGCCCTATTTTCAATCTTTTTATGAACTTTCGACATGCACGAGCACATATTTAAGAAATGGTAATATTTTGTAAAAATTTTACGAAAAATTCGTTTGGTTTAAACAAGCTCAATCCCTAGAGCCTTAATGAAGACAAGCGGTTCTGCTCTAGTCAGAAATTGAAAAGTATTGAGTGTCGAATGAACATCGGATATAAAACACGCCATCAAATTACTCAACGACTCAAGGCTAAATTTCATGATGGTTGGCTCCAAAAAGATCTTATTGATCTGTCTATTGTTCATTTTTTCGCCAAGATCACTTCATGCGAAAGTTCATGACTCAGGAGCGACTTTTACAACTACAAGTGAAGACTTAAGCTATTCAAAGCTAATAGAAGATTCACTAAAGACCGCAGCCGAGGGCAAAGTTGCCGACGCCGACTCTAAATTTCGCGATGTTTTAAAATCGAGTGCAAAGTTGAATCAATTTCTTCCGAATTTTGATCTTTCCGCAAGTCTTCAGCAGCATTCTTACGATCGACCGTATAATTCAAATGGAGTTCAAACCTCTAATGATGGGCGAAATCCTACCATTGGATTAATTGTCAGTTACGATTTGCAGAAGATTTTTGGTCCGGAATCAGCACTTGCAGAGCAAGGAGCTTATTATTCCGGTATTCAGAAAAAGCTTACCAAAAGATCAATTGTTCGATCCTTGAAAATTGGAATTTTTAGAATTAAAGAATTGGACTCTGAAATGATCTCGCTGAATGAACAGATCCATTTTTTTTCAAAACTTGACGACATTCTTCGCAAACAGAAAAGACTAGGTATTTTTAACGATCTTGAATCAAGGCAGTTTCAAATTCAAAAAGGTTTGTTAAATTCAGATCTACGAGGCCGCACTCAAGACCAAGAAGATATATATTATGCACTTTCAAATCTAACTCATTTAAGCACGATCAATTTAAAAGAACGAATATCGAAAATCAATTCCTTGCCTCAAATGCGTTTCGCAAAGTCTGAAATGTCGAAGAGAGATTCATTCAAATCTCTCGAAGACAAAGTGATAATTGAAAATCTTAGCCAAGATTATAATTTGGCGAAACTTGAGTTTGACAAACATACTCGTTTGTCAATGCCCATCGTCTTTATTCGAGTATTACGTGAATGGCCAACGATGGCGTCGAGTGATGGGCCTCAACAAACTTCAGAAATAGGTCTCACTATTCCTATCTCCAATTTTTTCACTCGCGCAAACGAGGAACATAGTCTCCGAAGTGCGCTCGACAAACAGCATATATTACTTGAGAAAAACATTTACGAATATAAAAATCTTGTCCAGTCAACATTTGAGCATCTCGAGCGAGTTCAAGACGAATCGCAAAATCTTTTTGAAGTAAAAAATCAAAGTCAAAAACTGGTCGATAAATCGTTTTTGTTTTTCTCTCAAAAGCGGACGGACGTGATCGGCACGATGGATATTTATCAAAAACATCTACAATCGACTCGGCTTGTTTTGTTGAATGAGTTAGCTATCCGGACTCTTGACGCTGAACTTGAATATTTAATCGGAGATGCGACGCTGTGAACATTTTTAAGAAAAGTCTCAGACGAAGCTCGGTTATTTTGTTCACTGCTCTTTTCATTTCACTCTTAGGTGTGCGCGCATTCTTGCACATGCCAAGGAGTCTGTTTCCTGAAGTAAATTATCCACGTGTCGTGGTTTCTGTTAACCTGGGCTTTGCACCACTTCAGAATATGGAATGGGGAATTACTTCAATTTTAGAAAAAGAATTGCGTGCGGTCCCTGGAGTTAGGCAAGTTCGCTCTTCTACCAGTAGGGGAACTTCGACTATTCAAATTTATTTGCGTGAAGGAGAAGACATCACGCTCGCCATACAGAGAGTCAGCTCTAAAATTGCCGAAGTTCGTTCCCTCATTCCGTCAAACGCACAAATTTCAGTGCGGCCTATTTCTGCTTCGGCATTCGCGGGCGCAGAATACTGTTTTACGTCGCCCAATAAAGACTCTCGAGAGCTTAGAAATTTTGTAGAATACGCGGTAAAACCTCTCATTCTAGTTCTGCCAGGAATTTTTAATGCAAAAGTTTTTGGAGGAGATCTGCCGGAGTTTTCAATTGCACTTGATCCTTCAAAAATGCTACGTCGGAACTTAACTGCTAGTGATGTAGATGATCGCCTTAAAAACTCCAATACCGTCGATTTCATAGGTCCAGTAAATAAAAATGGTCAAGATATTTTAGCCTTCGGCGGGAAATTTGTTAAAAGCGCCGAGGAAATCGAAAACGTTGTTGTTGATTCAAGCCTAGGTGAAGCCGTACGTCTCAAAGACATTGGCAAAGTCCAACTCGTGAATGCATGGAAATATAAGGATCTGAGCTTGAATGGACAAGAATGTGTTGCACTCGATATTTTTTATCAAGAAAACATTGACCAAAAACTGACTTCGAGAGCCGTAACAGAAACCATTCACGATATCATTCAGAAAAATCCAGGTGATTATCAAATTCGAAGTTGGGACCTGAATGATTTTACAGATACCGCGACGGACGCTGTATTATTAGACCTTGTTATCGGCATGTTGATTATTGGTGTTGTTACTTTTTTATTTTTAAGAAATTTGCTTCATAGCGTTTTTGCTTTGGTCGTGATGCCACTTGCAGCAACTTTTACTTTCTTTGCAATGAACCTTTGCCATTTAACTATTAATCTTATGACTCTCGGCGGTCTCACTGCCGCGATAGGTCTTGTTGTAGATAATACCGTTATTATACTTGAGATGTTTCATCACCAGAGATCTGTTGCAAAAGAAATATCAACTAAAGACCTTCTTCTCAGTGTTTTAAGAAGTGTCACAAAGCCCATGCTTTTTGGTACCGCAACGATTGCGCTGGTGTTTACTCCCATTGGACTCTTGTCTGGGATTTCAGGAATGTTTTTTGAGCCAATGGCGGCCGTCAATGGTTTATCTTTGTCTCTTTCAGTTGTGATTGCATTATTTATTGTGCCTGCGCTTATTCTACTTTTTGATAAGTCTTCGAAGAGGTCGGATAACCACAACTTTGAAGACGGGCGGCTTTTTTCAATTTATAACAAAATTCTTTCTCGTGTTTTGAGATATTCTCGACCTGTGACGCTTCTGTTTTTGGTTGTCCCCCTTCTTGCATTGTTACTGCTTCCGCTTGCAAAAACTGGGTTTTTACCGGAGTGGGATGAGGGTGATATGGTTATCGACTATCGCGCCACTCAACCGTTTGGCTTGACTTCGACTGTTCAAAAAATTAGGCCGCTAGAAGATTATCTTAAAAAGATTCCTGAGATTGACTTTTTTATACGTAAGTCTGGAACTTCTTTAGGTGAAGCCGACAAAGTTCCATATCGCGGCGAAATTATAGCAAAGCTCAAGAAGCATCGAGCTAAATCAGTTTTTACATTACGAGAGGAAATTGGCGCTGAAGCCGAAAAACTGATGCCCGGTTTTGAACTCGATCTTTTTCAGATTCTCCCTGATCGCCTCAATGATTTGAGCGGCGCCGGAAAACCTATCGTCATTCATTTAAGGGGATCTGACGATAAGGCCCTAGATGACGCTGCCGAAAAGTATAAGAATGCTATTTCAGGAATTAGAGGCTTAGCATCAGTAAGAGTCGACGAGCCAGAGAAGTCTCCAGAAATTAATTTTACAATTGATAGTGCTCTCAGCCGTGCTCTCGATTTGAGTCCGACTGCGATCATCGACAACGCTCGATTTGGCCTGTTCTATCTTGACTCAAGTATTGTACAGGTTGGCCCTCAAGCTATTCCAATTCGTTTGAGGATGGATAAAAAATATAAGGTCAGTGAGCTCGAAGAGTTACCACTCTATACTACGAGAGGAGGACTTGAACGACTCGGCGGAGTCGGTACTATCGCAACAATAAATAGTCGTGTTGAATCAAATCATATTGACGGGCAACCGATACGATCAGTGACGGCTGAACTAGCCGGTAGAGACCTCGGTAGTGTAGTGGCTGATATTAAAACGACTCTTGAATCTATTCACTTGCCAGGAATTTACTACGATCTTGCTGGAGAATACCGCACACAACAGCAGTCATTTAAAGAACTTATTATGGCATTTCTTACAGGCCTTGGGTTGATTTTTATGACCTCATTGTTTTTTTCTAATCGAATTAAAGTAGCGACAGTATTAAGTCTTTGTTCCCTCGTTCCACCTGCGGTGGGCCTCGCAGGATGTGTCTTGTTTCAGATTCCGCTGGATGTTTCTTCCTTTTCTGGATTGATCTCTGTTTCTGGGATAGCTGTCGCAAATAGTTATATGGCTCTTTTTGCAATTGAAGCCGACGCAGATATTAGAACGCATTCCGAAGCTTCGATCTTGCGTGGGATGCTTGGCCGCCTCAGACCGATATTGATGACCAACCTCGCAGCAATGGCTGGTTTTATTCCGATAGCAATTGGACTTTCACCAGGAGATGAAATTCTGAGACCATTTTCGATTTCGGTAATTATAGGTCTTTTTGGTGCGCTCTACACCACCTTATTACTTATGCCAGCAATGTACTCTAAATTTTGCAAACTCGGACCATATGAAAATCAAGATTAAAGTTGTCTCTTGGCCCATCACATATCACGGATAGTAATTTTATAGATCAAGGAAATCTGTTTTCGAAGAATTCATCTTTGAAAATAACAATGTAACAGGGGGCTGACGTCATTCTTTGTCCGTTACAACTATGACGTCGAGGACCATATTTCTTCGATTCTTCAGTTAAAACAACCTTATTTTTTTACAAAGCTCGCTCGCTACCCATTTTTAAATCACTTAGCATTCCTCTCCAGCCAAATATACAGCGATGGTAACAAAACTAGTGTTAAAAATGTCGATGTCATCAGTCCACCAATGACGACCGTCGCGAGAGGCCGTTGTACTTCGGCGCCTAGTCCAGTGTTGAGAGCCATCGGTAAAAATCCTAATCCCGCAACGAGTGCGGTCATCATCACCGGACGTAAGCGAATCATCGCTCCATGTGTAACCGCATCGACAACGCTTTCGCCCTTCTCTCGGAGCTGATTAATGAAATCGACCAGTACCATGCTGTTTAGTATAGCGATTCCCAGTAGCGCGATAAATCCGATTCCTGCGGAAATACTAAAAGGGATGCCGCGCACATAAAGTGAAAATACGCCTCCTGTAACCGCGAGTGGAATGCTGCTATAAACCAAAAGTGTCAGGCGTATGCTATTGAAGTTTTTAAGTAAGATAAAAAATATTACGAGAAGAGTTAGCGGGATTATAAGTAACAGTCTCGTTCGAGCCCGTTCTAAATTTTTAAATTGGCCACCCCATTCGAGGGAGTAGTCTTTTTCAAGATTGACCCCAGAAGTTACTTTAGCTTTCGCTTCTTCGACAAAACTTCCGACATCTCGATCTTTTAGAAAAATCGCAAGAGCTGCGTACCTTTTTCCGAAACTTCTAGAGATCGTGGTGACCTGTGACTCTTCACTAAACTTAGCAACTTTACTCAGAGGAATAGTTCCACCTTCGTTAAGCGCAACCGGAATCTGCTTGATTGCGAGCGGCTTTTCCCGAAGAGATTCGTCCATATGAAGCATTATTGGAAATCTTCGGTCAGCCTCATAAAAGTTTCCAATTTGGACTCCTCCCATCGCAGTTTCTAGAGCTGAATTGGCCTCTTGAAGGGTCACTCCGTATCTGGCTAAGGCGTTATAATCGAGATCGATATTGAGGATAGGGCTCTTTCGAAGTGCCGTGAGAGAATCCATTTCGGCCTCACTCACGCCGTGAATTTTCTCAACAATTTCTTTTGATGTGTCTATGTACTCAAGAAGTTTTTCTAAATCTGGGCCGAATACACGAAGTGAAACGTCAGCCCTGCTGCCCTCAAGTATTTCATTGAAGCGCATTTGAATAGGTTGGGTCGAGCTGATCTCGGTACCAGGGATTTCCTTTTGAATCTGTTCTGAGATTGCCTGAGCTAACTCTACTTTTGTGCGGACCCGCTCGGTTCCATCGGCAGACTTAACTTTTAGCCAAGTTGAATGGTCCTTTTTTAAAATAATAAACGTATCGGCGAAGTTAACTCCCATCGGATCGGTTGCAGACTCTGGAGTTCCAATTCTTGAGAAAACCAGATCTACTTCAGGAAAAGTTTTAATAATTTCTTCAGCTCTCTTCTGACTTAAGATCGAGCGGTCCAAACTGATATCAGTCGGCCTGATAAGGCCTTGAACAAGATCACCTTCTTCAAGCTGTGGAATAAAATCTGATCCTAATTTCGTAAACAAAAAGCAAGCAAGCACCGCTATCGCAATTGTTCCGATAACGGCAGCAGAACGAAATCTAATTCCAAAATTAAATATTGGTTTGTAGACCCGACTTATAAATCTAAAAATGATGGGCTCATGATCAGCACCGGTTTGTTGTGGTGGCTTGATGACTAAGTATCCCAAAACTGGCATTAAGAAAAATGCGACAAGCAAACTTGCAGCAAGCGCCATCAGCACGGTCATTGCCATCGGATGGAACATTTTTCCTTCGATTCCATCGAGAGCTAAAATCGGGACGTAAACAATCATAATGATGAATAAACCAAGTATGACGGGCTTCGCAACTTCTCGGGCCGATTCCCTCACTAATTCAAGACGCTGTCCTAAAGTTAGGCTAGCAACATCTTTTTTCTCATGAAAATGTCTAATCAGATTTTCAATCATTACGACCGAGCCATCGACGAGAAGCCCAAAGTCGATTGCACCTAGGCTCATCAAATTCGCCGAGATTCCGAAAAATTTCATTCCAGTGATCGCAAATAACATTGAGATAGGAATTGCTAAGGCAACTAAGATTGCGCCCCTTAAATTTCCAAGGAGTAGCAGAAGTACGACGATCACAAGGACTGCGCCCTCGATGAGACTTTTGCCTACCGTATGAATTGTCTGATTTACCAGAAAACTTCTCGTGTAAACGACTTTTGTATGAACATCTGACGGGAGTTTTAGCTGATTGAGCCCCTCGACGACTTCCAGTGCGACTTCTCTGCTATTGGCTCCTATGTACATAAGAGCCGTGCCTAGTACGGCTTCGTTTCCATTTGAAGTGGCAGCGCCCAATCTTTGCGTATGGTCCTCTCGAATATTAGCGACTTCGTTTAGTAAAATGGAACGGCCCCTTACGTCGATTTTTACCGGAATAAGTCCAATTGTTGCGATATTTGGAAGAGCACTAGAGCTACGAACAATAATCTGTTTGCCTTCATTTTGGATGTAACCACCGCCATAACTGTCGCCAAGAGTCTTCAGTTTCTTGTGAAGATCTTCAAAAGAAATTCCAAAGCGCTCCATCTTATCGATAAGACCGTTAACGTGTATTTCTTTTCGAAAGCCGCCGCTGCTATCAACTTCAGCCACTCCTTGAATTTTCTTTAGCTCAGGTCGTATGACAAAATCTTGGATGGTTCTTAAATATAGAAGTCGCTCGGCTTCTGGTTTTTTTGCAAGCTCAGAGCCTTCCTTTGCATCTACCGTATACATAACGACTTCCCCAAGTCCCGTTGTAATGGGCGCAAGCTCCGGCGTAGTTCCAATCGGTAATTGATCTTTTAAATTCTGCAAGCGTTGGGAGACTTGCTGCCTTACAAAATAAAGATCAGTTCCCTCTTTGAAGATAAGGATAACTTGGGAGAGCCCATATTTTGAAAGTGATCTGATGTCATCGAGTCCTGGCAGACCCGCCATTTCTGTTTCGATTGGATATGTGACCGTCTTTTCAATTTGCGATGGATCAAGTGCACCAGTTTTCGTGTTAATCATAACTTGCACGTTCGTAATATCGGGAACGGCATCTATTGGGAGTTTAATAGCACTTAGGATACCGAGAAATGATACAGCGAAAAAAACTCCAACGACCCACATTTTATTTTCGAGAGTTTTATTAAGTATAATTTTTAACATTTAGTTTTTCTCCACTGGAATTTGCGTCTCAGCCGTAAGAACTGATAGTTCCGAAAGCTGGTGGGCAAATTCCGCTTGAGCGTCATAGACCGCAGCAATGCCATCCGCATGTTGGTTATCGGCCTCAATGTAGGTTAGTAAATCTACCTGACCCTTCCTAAATCCTTGATCCGTAACTTTCATCGACTCTTCGAGTTGTTTTACGGTAGAAATCGGAAGAGCCTGGATCACTTCTTTCGCCGAATTATAATTAATGAGTGTAGTTCGGAGAGTTTTCTTTAAAGATTCGTTTTCAAAACTCGCTCTTGATTCAGACGCTTTTCTTTGCATTTCGGCTGCTGACACCATCGCAGATCCGGAATTAAAGACGGGAATCGGGATGGTGACACCAACTCCGTAGGTCTGTTCCGGCTGAAACCCTGTTTCATTTGTGTAGGTGCCTGTGAGACCAAACCCAGTCCACTTCTCGCGTCTCGTGAGACTAATTTCTTTCTCGGCCTTTTCGAGACTGAAGTTTCGTGCCTTGATTTCTGGATTTTGCGATTCAACTTTGTTCCACAGCGAATCAAAATCAAATGTAACTCCGTTCTTAAACCAAGGTACCTTAATCATCGGTTCTTCTGAAAGACCTAGATAGAGTTTTAAATCCTCCCACAATACGTCACGCTGTGCCCGAAGCTGAAGAAATTCCTTGCTCAATACCTGGAGCTTTCCTGTCACGATTGTTGCCTCAGCTTTTTTTTGAGGAGACGCAAAAAGTCTGGATCGAAGAAATCCTTGTACTTCTTTGAATCTGCTCACCCTCTCTTCAGCGTGATGCGCTTTTTCATACGCGACAGCGTATGTGAAAAGTTGACTATACAGTCTAAACCGTAATTGAGATCGCTGACTCAAGCTTTCGAGTTTTCCGACTTGCGAATTGATTTCGGCTATCTCCCCCTTAAGACCATTCCGCCCAAGGCCGATCGGTTGAAACAGACTGAATCGTTTTTGTTGAGCGGTTCCACCAATTTGATCTCGGTTGCCGACTTCAAACCCGAAAATAGGATTCTCCCATGATCGCGCATTGCTTGATTGCTTATCTAAAGCGTTGACTTCGAATGTCTTAGTTTCAATTTCCTTAGACTTCGATAATCCAATTTCTACCAGTTCAGTAAGAGATCTCTCATTGCCCCAAGCGCTGTTCCCAACACTTGCCAATATGAAGAGAGCAATGAATTTTACGTTCATATGTAGCTCCAAATTTCTTTAATTAAAAAATTACTTCATCTTTGCGGGTTGAATTGCTCAAGCCGCGCAATTCAAAAAACATAAAAGTTTGCTATGACAAGTGAAGCGAAAAGCTTCCTTTGTTACGAGATAGGTGGGCGATATATTTGCGAGCCCGGACGATTAATTTGTCGTCCGCGATAATTGGCTAAGGTGCGACTAAAAACCGGAGTGGACTGAGTGGATTGCGATCTAACCTCGATCATATGAGAGCAATGGCCAAAATGGCATCGCCCGTCACCACATGGATTGGACTGAGAGTGGTTAGGAGTAGATTCAGAATGGGTGCTTTGCGCCGTTTTAAATATCTTTGATGATTGGCTCGATATTTCGAAGTTCGGTACTAGTTCAGAGATCAAGTTTTCGGATTCGCATCCATCGGAGCGGTCTGAAAATATGTGGGCCAATGACGATGTTAAAAATAAAGATAGCAATGCGTAAGTTATCAACTGGCGCGCTCGATATATCATTCCACATACCTTTCAAGAACATCTAAAAGTTCTTTTAGCTTTTTCTTTCCATCGGCCTGTCCACGCGCGCTATCGATACAGTGATGAAGATGCTCATTAATAAGTTTCTCAGCAAACGATTTCAAACCCTTTCGCGCCGATACCACTTGATTGAGAATTTCTGGGCAATCGCGATCATCATCTAGCATAATTTCAATAGCACGGAGCTGTCCTGAAATTTTTCGAATGCGAACTTTAAACGCCTGCTTTTCTTCGCGTGAATGTAAGTGGACTTGCTTGTTCATTAGTTAATTATGATTGATTTTATCAGCTTGTCAATAAGGGGTATGGGGGTATACACCTAGTTTATCTGGAGATCTAACACATGGCCCACGATCACGCTGCACATCAACTCGATAATGGAAAGATAAGCTATACAAAGGCTTTTGCGTTAGGAATCATTCTTAATATCACCTTTGTAGTAATTGAGGCGGGATACGGATATTTCGCGAACTCCCTTTCACTCATGGCAGACGCTGGTCACAACTTAAGTGACGTGCTCGGCTTGGCGCTGGCTTGGGGAGCGGCATGGCTCGGCACCAAAAAGCCCTCTAGCAAATTTACCTATGGTTTGGGCCAAACATCAATACTTGCAGCTTTAGCAAATGCTATCATGCTCTTAGTCGCTGTTGGCGCAATTATGTGGGAAGCGATTGTACGACTTCAACATCCGGAGATTGTTTCAAGTAAAATCGTTATTGTCGTAGCGGCAGTCGGGATTTTAATTAACGGTGTGACGGCCTTACTCTTTATGTCTGGCAGAAAATCAGATTTAAATATTCGGGGAGCGTATCTTCACATGCTTTCAGATGCCGCCGTATCGGCTGGTGTCGTTGTTGCGGCGATAGTTATTAGCTGTACTGGCTGGCTCTGGCTCGATCCGGTGACTAGCATCGCTATCGGTTTAGTTATAGTTTACGGAACTTGGGAACTTTTAAAGGATTCGATTCATTTATCTATTGCCGCAGTTCCAGAGGGAATTGAAATCGAAGGAGTAAAAACATACTTGTTGTCGCTCCAAGCAGTTGCCTCTGTTCACGATCTTCATATCTGGGCAATGAGCACAACTGAGAATGCCATGACTGCGCACTTAGTAATTCCCGTAGGACACCCCGGAGACAACTTCATCCATGAAATTTGCGAGGAACTTGAACGTCATTTTAAAATTCAGCATGCAACGATTCAAATCGAAAAGGGGGATTCGCACAGCCACTGCAAGCTGGAGCCTGACGAAGTGGTGTAGTATGTCGTAACCATCGCCAGTATTCTCAATATTCTTGACTCCGTACTATTGTACGGAGTGTATATTAGAAATATGGAGAGCAAAATTCAAAAAATGACGATAGGAAAACTAGCTAAAGCCGCTGAAGTGGGGGTTGAAACCATAAGATTTTATGAGCGGACTGGTCTACTCAAGCAACCAAAAGCACAAGGCAGCTTCCGCGAATATACCACGGAAGATATCAAAAGAATCCGGTTCGTAAAGAAGACCAAAGAACTTGGCTTTACACTGGAAGAAATCAAAGAAATTTTAGAGCTAAACTCCAGCACCAAAGCGACCTGCTCAGATGTTAAAAAGAAAGCTGATTCTAAACTGAGCGAAGTAGAACAAAAAATCAAAGATTTGCAAAAAATGAAAAAATCATTGAAGGAGTTGTCCGAGGCGTGCGGAGACAGTAAGCAAGCTCTCGCTCAATGCCAGATTCTCAATTGTTTTGAAAGTGGATGGAAATGCTAACCCTAAAGGAGTCCCCCATGCGTACTCATGTTTCAATAAATGTTAAAAATGTCCCGGAATCAGTTTCATTTTATCAGAAGGTTTTTGAGACTGCTCCTCAAAAGCAAACTTCAGACTATGCAAAGTTTGATCTGAAAAACCCTTCGCTCAATTTTTCTATACAGTCTGGTTCTGGAGAAATCAGTCGCGTCTCCCATTTTGGTATAGAATTAGAATCTGCCGACGAAGTGATGTCTTGGCAGAAGAAATTGACCGAAAGCGGACTCTTAAAACTTGTTGAGAGCGATACAAAATGCTGTTTTGCCAAACAAGACAAAGTTTGGTTCAACGATCCCGATGGTAATCAGCGGGAAATCTTTTATGTTCACGAGCAGCTTCCGGTGACTGAGAAAAAAGAGAAGTCTTCATGTTGCGGCTAGGTCAAAAGCTTGCGGCTGAAGCAATTGGGACGACTTTTTTGCTTGCGACTGTAGTTGGTTCTGGAATTATGGCAGAAAGACTAGCAAATGGGAATCTTGCAGTTGCGCTCCTCGCAAATGCGCTGGTCACAGGGGCTATACTTTATGTTTTGATTTCGTTATTTGGTTCTATTTCCGGCGCACACTTTAACCCTGTAGTGACCATTGTAGAATGGATTGAAAAGCGGGTCTCAACAAAAGAGGCTCTACTTTTCATTTTGGTTCAATATGGTGCTGCTGTTTCCGGAGTTATTCTGGCTCATCTTATGTTTGAACTTCCACTTTTTACAGCTTCCGAACATATCCGAAATGGTCCCGCTCAATGGCTTAGTGAATTCCTGGCTACATTTGGCTTACTAATGACAATTCTTTTGGCGTCAAAATCTGCGCCTAAGCAAATTCCCGCTCTTGTAGCCTGTTACATTATTGGAGCATATTGGTTTACTTCTTCTACAAGTTTTGCCAATCCCGCAGTTACTCTAGCGAGGAGTTTAACGAACACATTCGCCGGAATTAGACCGAGTGACGTAGGATCATTCACTTTATCCCAAATTCTTGGAGCAATCGTAGCTCTGGGAGTTGCTAAACTACTTGTGACAAATAAATCTTCGAAGGTGTTTTAAAATGAAAATTCTATTTTTATGTGTAGCAAACTCTGCTCGAAGCCAAATGGCCGAAGGCCTCGCAAAAAATATTTTTGGCGACAAGGCTGAAATTCAAAGTGCGGGGTCTCAACCCAGCGGCAAAGTAAATCCAATCGCTATTGAGGCATTAAAAGAAATTGGAATAGACATCTCAAAAAATTACTCTAAATTTTATGATGAGTTACCCGCAAAGTTTTTTGCTGATTTAGACTACGTTATTACTTTGTGTGCAGATGAGGTCTGTCCGGTGCTGAGTTCACAGAAGCAAAAAAATTGCATTGGCCAATTAAAGATCCACATTCAACCGATGATTTTAGAGAAGCCAAGGATTTAATATCGAAAAAGTTACGGGAATTTGAAGTTGAATTAGACGCTTTATTTAAGTGAAATTTCTATTTTCATTACTTTGATAATCGGAGCAGATTTAGCCTCGTTATTGTCGAAATAATTGAGTTCTGCTATTCAGTGAGTTGAGTTTTTCATTTTAATCCTCTGATCGTTCTTTTGTAAAAATCGTTCGCTTATGTCATCTGCCTTTTCCTCCCTTTGCAGGCCCCGCGCCAGGGCCTTCGGCTTATCCTGTCACGGTCCCTGCCGCTACCGTTCCTTTAGGTCACTCACGCGAAGCGGTCGGGACAGACTCGTGCGCTCTCTCAACTTCTCTCTTCGGGGCCTTGCCCTTTGTGAAAGGCCCACTCGATAGAGAGTGAAGCCAAGAACAAAACAACTTTCACAAGGAGAAAGTCATGAAAAATCAAAATCAACAAACACAAGCTCAAAAGATATCCGTCCAAGGCTTGATTGCAAACCCTCAAGTTTTCTTAAATGAAGACAAAGGAACCATCACTCATCGTCTTGGCGACGATTTACGAGTCGAAATGCCAATCAATCTCTATAAAAAAATTTTGGGACTTCCATTTGAGAAAAAACAAACAACTGAATCTAAAGCGGCACAAGCGCCTCGCCAAAATACCTTCGGACTAGTGGCTCGTCCTGTAATATATCTCAGTAAAGACGGGAGCCACCTTATCCATCACGTCCTTGGGATTCGAATCTCGAAACACATTAATTATTACAAAAAAATCTTAGGCGCAGAATACACTCCGAAAGTTCAAACCGCCTAAGCGATCCTTGAGCAGCATGGAGGCTTCGGCCTCCATGCCCTAGTAATTGAGAATCGGGAAAAATCCATTAAAAAATCTTCAAGAGGATGTCATCCCAGTTTTTCAAGTTCGGATTTTTAATAGGCCTGAAATCAGAAATACAGAAAAAAGCCGTGGACCATTTCTGAGGACATATCCATAAGAAGGCTTACGAATCCCAGAGCCCAAATCTCGCGCGGCATTTTCGCCTTTATTCATTTCTTAAGAATCCTTGGCTCCCGAATCGAATCGGGCAAACTTCAACGCAAGGCTGGGAAGAATAAGAAGGTTGAGCACAGTGGATGTTAAAAGTCCTCCTAGGATGACGATTGCCATTGGACCCTCAATTTCAGCTCCGGGCTCACCAAACTTAATCGCAATAGGCGCTAAACCAAGTGCCGTTACAAGGGCTGTCATCATTACCGGGGAAAACCTATCGAGTGCGCCTTCGAGAGCAGTAGAAAAGTTCCACTCGTGTCCTTCGCTCTGCACAAGATGTTCAAAATGGGAGATCATCATAATAGAATTTCGGGTGGAAACTCCAACGAGTGTAACGAAACCGACAAGTGCTCCAAGCGAAAGCCAACCGCCGGTCAAAAACACCGCAATAACGCCGCCAACAAGCGCAAAAGGTAAGTTCGCCAAAACGAGAATCAGGTTACGTCGATTATTCATCGCAAGCGAGAGAATCATAATCACACCTAAAAAAGCTGCAAGACCATACACAAAAAGCTCATATTGTGCTTTTTGTTGAGCCTCAAATGCTCCCGTCACGACCGGGTAAGTGCCTTTAGGAAATTCAATTTTGCCAAGCTTGTCTTTTAATTCTTTTACGAAAGATACAAGATCCCGTCCTCGAACGTTACATGTGACTGCAAGTCTTCTTTGGGCTCCATCACGAAAAACCGCTGTTCTTGATTCCACAAGGCGAATGTCGGCCACATTTTTTAGAGGAACCATGCCTTCGCGAAGAGTGATTTCACCAATTCTACGAATGTCTCGCCTAGAGGCCTCATTTAAAACGACCACAATATCTACTACTTGGGAGCCGAGAAAACTCTGCGCGACGGACGCTCCTTGGTAAGCACTTCGGATCGTCTCAAGGACGTCTGCCGAGAAGAGTCCATAGCGGGCGAGCTTTTCAGAATTCAGGCGAATATCAATCTGCGGAGCCGAAGGTGGGGTGTCGATCTGAACGTCGGCCGCTCCGTCTATTTTCTCCACCAACTTTTTGACTTCTGCGGCCTTATCATCAATGACATTGAGATCCTGACCAAAAATTTTCACAGAAATTTGTGCGGTCTGCCCCGAGATCATCTCTTCAATCCGCTCCGTCAAAAAAGGTTTTATAGCAAAGTAAACCCCCGGAAATTTAAGAAGAGTATCGCGGATCTCAAACTGAGCACCTTCAGCCGCCTCCCCCTCAAGAGGCATGAGATCGACATGCATTTCACTATAATGGGTGCCCCAAGTATCATCGCCTTGTTCAGCTCTGCCTGCTAGCTGTGAAGCCGATCGAATGTGCGGATTTTTAAGAAGCTCTTTTGTCACTTCCTTTCCGATTCTGATAGATTCACTAAGAGAAGTGCCGGGGATCGCCGACATATGAACGATGAAGTGACCTTCCCTAAACTCAGGCAAAAACGTTCCGCCGAAAAATGGAACGGCAGCAAAGGAAATCAAGCAGAGCGCCACGCAAATCGTCATGATGTTTCGGGGTTTTGTCATGACCCGAGATAGAAGCGAGCGATAGCCCGCTTTAAGCTTTCGAACGATCCAAAGTTCTTCCTCAGAAAGTTTCCCGCTTCCCAAGAGGAATAAACTCAACGCGGGCGTAACTGTTAGTGCCACAACGAGCGATGCCAGAATCGCTAAGATGCAAGATGTGGCTAAGGGAGCGAAGAGCTTACCTTGAATCCCGGTCATCGCAAGAACCGGGAGAAATACAACGACTACAACAAAGGTTGCATAAACAACGGCACTTCTAACTTCAATCGAGGCATCATATACCACTTGAAAAATGGGCCGTGGGTTTGGCAGAAGTCGATTAAGTTTTAATCTCCTAAAGATATTTTCAACATCAATAATGGCGTCGTCAACAACGGCACCGATTGCGATGGCAAGACCACCGAGGCTAATGGTATTTAAAGAAAAACCAAAGTGATCCATGACGATGATGGCGCTAAGAAGAGACAGTGGAATCGCCATCAGCGAAATAAAGACCGTCTTCAGATTAAAGAGAAATATCGTCAGGATGATTGCTACCAGAATTACGCCAAGAATAAGAGCAAAGCGAATATTTCCAAGCGCTGAATCAATAAAATTTGCTGGCCGAAATAGTGTTTTCGTCTCAATACCTTGCTGTTTAAAAATCGGTTTTAAGTCCTCAAGATTCTTCTCTAGAGCCGCTGTTACATCTAAAGTGTTTGAACCATATTGAGAAGAGATTGCGAGGATCACGCCAGGCTTTCCCATTACTTGGGCGTCTCCCAGAGGCGGTTCAGGACCCTCCACCACAGTGGCAACGTCTTTGATTTTAAGTATGCCGCGATCAGCCCAAAAGAGCATGGAGTTCCCAAGTTCTTCTACGGATTTAATCTGGGCATCGGTATGAAGCGGAATTCTTTGATTCAAGTTGTCGATAAATCCAGAGCCCGCGACTCCCGTTGCCCGGCCAACACCCTGGATCAGTCTATCGAGGCTGATGTTCCAACGTTTAAGATTATTTGCATCAACCTGCACCTGAAACTGCCTGACTTGCCCGCCAAAGGTAGAAATTTTTGCGACTCCAGGAACCGAGAGAAGTCGAGGTTTCAGAGTCCAATCGGCAAAGGAGCGAAGCTCCATTGGAGTTAGCTTGTCACTCGTGAGTCCAAGCAAAAAAATGAGACTCGTCGAAGTCGTGAGCGGTGCTAGCGTCGGCGCATGAACTCCTTTCGGGAGTGCTTGGGCCGCTTCACTGACACGTTCAGAAGTAACTTGTCTAGCTCGGTAAATTTCGATCTTCTCATCAAAGGTCATAGTGATGACTGAAAGCCCTTGAATGGACTGGGATCTTAAGGCCGAAAGCCCCGGAGTTCCGTTCATGATGTTTTCAATGGGTCTCGTAACAAGCGTTTCGACTTCTTCCGCCGACAGCCCTGGGGACTCAGTTTGAATGGTCACAAGAGGCGGAGCAAATTCCGGGAAAACATCATATTTCGTGTGAAAGAGTATCCAAGATCCATAGACCAAGATAGCAATTCCAAAACCCAGCATAATGCCACGAAACCGAAGCGAAAAGTGGACAATCGAGTTAAGCATCAATTGCCTCCGCCATCTTCACCGATTTTGATGATGTTCTTACGCTCTTCTGAAAGGAGCATCTGAGCACCACGAGTGACAATTGTTTCATCCGAAACTACGCAAGCTTCCGAAGAGCACGGCTTTCGAAGAAAAACTCTCGGGCTTACTTCTGCATAGTACCAAGGCTTCCCGTCGGCAGTAACAATACAATTGACACTGATAGGACCACTGGTCTTCTCAGCAACTATCCCGGAAATCGCCAATGTTGGCCCGTCAAACTCAATCACCGAGCCATTTGACGTAGCTTTTACGCGCGGCGGAGTGTCGACTGGCTTTTCCCTTTCTCGTTCTTTTTGCATTTCTTTGCGGCCTTCTAAAAATGCAAATACGCTGCCTACAAAGATCATCAGAAGAAGGAAGATAAGAATAATTCTTTTCACTCGACGACTCCCGCAAGTTCATAGAGTTCAAGCTGGATAAAGAAAAGATCAAGGTCGAGATCAACGAGCTTCTCCTGGTCTTCAAATAGGGCGTTAACTGTCAGCTGGTGCTGCTTCCAATCAATACGTCCTCTTTCAAAAAGAGCTTTTGAATGTTTAAGAGCGATTTCAGAAATGTTGTGCGCAATCTTCTCTCTGGCTAAAAGCTGCGACTGAAGATTTTTTATTTGCGCGCGGAGAACTGATTCTCTGAGGGGTGCAATTTTCTTCTGATAATCGGACCTGAGATCGCTGGCTTCACTTAATGCTGCGGACGATGCAATTCGTTTGCTTTGACGAAAGGAATACCAAAGAGGAATTGTGAATCCCACGCCAACCTCGTAGTCTTTTTCGTTCCTTCTAAGGAGTCCAAGGTTAAAATCCGGCCATACCAATTGCTTTGATAAACTTAATTCCGCAAGCGATCTGTCCATGTCCAGGGAAGCCGACTGAATTGCAAAGTTAGAAGCTTCGCGCGACCTCTCTTTAAAATAACCTCTTGGGATTGAATCACGCCTTTCCCCTGAGATGTCGATCCTGGTATCTGGAAGAAGTGCTTCAATTTCAGTAATTTTCTGGGTTTGGTCAAAGGCAAGTTGACCGAGTTGAAGCTGTGTAATTTCAATTTCACGCTCAATGAGACTATCATCTACGGAGGTGCCAAATCCTGACCGCACATTACGAGAAGTGATTTTTTTTGCCGCATTCAGCGTCGCAAGTTTCTGCCGCTGAATGCTGGCTTTAAAAGATATACTTAAAAGCTGAGAATAAAAAATGGCCGTTTGTCTTTCTAGCTGACGGCGCCTTCTTTTTAATTCAAGATTACTTCTGCTGACATCAATTTGAGCCAGCTTCATCAATACCTGACTTTTTCCGGGCCAGCTAAAATTTTGTACTATTCCAACTTCCGTTTGCGCGCCAGCACCGCTCCCAAGCGGAGTTTCAGTTCCGGTTCGAGTTACCGATACACTCGTATCGCCAAGCCAAAAACTCTCCTCACTTCTTTTCTTAGCTGCTTCTTGCTCTTTTTCAAAAGCCTTGAGTTCAGGATGCTGCTCGAGTGTCTTCTCAAGAAGAGAATCGAAACCGGACTTCAACTGTTTTTCTTTCGTGTCTGACGATGCCAAACATGGACGGCAGAGCGCGGCGATCAAAAGCGCCGCCGAAATTAATTTTCTCATCGGACCCGCTCTTTCATTCCGAGCTTTTTTCTGATTCGCTTGAGTGGCGACTGCGACTTCGAGTCTTTCTGAAACCTCTCAACTTTTTCGGCAAATAAGTCGAGCAGATCGGAGGCGTCCTTAAGTCTTGCTTTTGTCTGCTGGCTTAGGCGTGCGCCCCCGGGGTCTTCTTGCTTTATTTTTTCAAACCAGCGACGCAAGGTCTCAAGCTTTTCTTCCAACTCCTCAAGTTCTTCGAGGGTGAATCGCTTGCGGTGTTCTTCAAAATGAATTTCATCGACGAATTTTTTAATCTCTTCTTGTAGTTTTTTATGCCGAGCCACCCTCTTCGCCTCCAGACGCCGCAAAATATCTCGCTCCCAGTCTTCGTTTTTTGCTAAAACCCGAAGCAGCGTTGCCTCTCCGTCAAACTCTCGAATTCGAACGGCGAGGCTCTCTAGTTCCGACGCATTCGCCTCCGTGTCGGGCAGAAGACACACGGCTTGCTGAAGATAGAGGGACCGCATTCGAGTTAACTTTCGCCAAACGAATGTGCGCTTTCGCGAAGGCTCGCTTGGAACTTTGTAGATAAATAAAAGCCATGTTTTGGGCTTCCACGGTTTTGGCAAGGGGGCTCGCTCCACAATTGTTACAAGTGATACTTTGTCACAACTGTAACATTGACGACAACTTCGTCAATGTTTTTGTGGATTTCGTAGGAACGAGTGTCTATATTCTGCAATTGTGGTTCGCATAATTCCACTTGGATCATCCAAATTAAGCGTGCCAAATCGTCGGGCCGAACGCGAAGCAAGCTTCTTTTTCCATCAATTTCATTTTCTTGAGTCGCACTTTTCACATCTTGCAAATTCAATTTCTCTTTTCACTGAGTCCCGCCAGCCTCTTGCAGAGTCTGTCATGCCTCATGATCGGCCCCTCATGGGCCTATACGAGAAATTGAGCAAGACGCGCCAAGCACTCCCAATTTTCCCCCCCCGCCAAGCAAGCTTGGAGCGTACCTGGCGGGCGAAAAATGTTTTTTTGAAACCATTAGAAGGAGAGGAATTCATGAAAAACCAAGAACAACAAATCAGTCCTAGAATTTACGTCGCATGTCTTGCAGCCTACAACGCAGGCCAACTGCATGGTGAATGGATCAATGCTGACAAAGAAGCACAGGAAATTCAGGCCGACATCAAATCTATGTTAGAAATGTCGCCCGAACCCCGCGCTGAAGAGTGGGCCGTCCACGACTACGAAGGCTTCAGCTTTATTTCACTAAGCGAGTGGCCCGATTTAGAACGTGTTTCAGCTCTTGCAAAACTGATTGCCACACATGGCGAACCATTTTCAATCTGGTATCAAAACCATGACGGAAGCAATTTTGATGTCTCCGAGCTTGAAGAAATATTTTTAGAACAGTGGCAAGGTTCTTATGAGTCTGATACCGACTTCGCATATAAATTGTTCGAAGAATCAGGACAACTAAGTGAACTTCCCACCTGGGCTCAAAACTATTTTGATTATGAAAGCTATGCTCGCGACCTCCATTTAAATGGAGATTTTTCTTTCACACGGCACAATTGTCAGACTTACGTTTATCGCAGTTGTTAGAATGAAACTCTCTTGTTTCCGTTCGGCAGAGGGTTTCAAGGCGGACAGCATTTTCGTGCAATCCGCCCTTTCTGTTATGCAGCATTCGCAGTTTGCGATTGCTCCGCAATAAACCCCGAGAATTCTTTTGTTAACATAAAGCCTGTGAATTCATCGCGAGTAATAGGTCCTCGCATTTCGATATACCGCTGTCGTAGTTGCTCTTTGCGATCTTCATTCGACAAGGATTGATCTTGCAGTTTTTTAATGTGTTCATCTGACACAAGATCAAGTGCAAGACTTAGCAACTGATCAACCTTAACCTTGCGACCGGCTTTCTTCTTGTTTGCTGAAAGTAAAAGTCTTTCTGCCTTCTTTTGGACTTCAGAAGAGATGCGAATTGATTTCGGTTTTTGATTCGATTTTAAATTTGTCTTTGCGATTTTATTTTCCACTATTTACTCCGTTTACTTTTTAAGGTTTTTATTTTGATTGTGCTTCCAGCGTTACTTCACTTTTTTGATCGGCTAAACTTTGGCTCAGTGGTCGCCGCAACATCTGCGACATAACTGCTCGGATGGCAGCAAGCTGTTCGTCATCCATAAGACTGATCATTGTTATGCAATCGTCTTTGAAACTGAGAACGGTATTATTGCCGGTGATTTTATTAAACTGTTCCATCGTGTAGCCATAAGCCCGCACAAACTGCTCCACTCGAAACCCTTGAACGGCGCGCTTGCCATTTTCAAAATGGCTGATGGTTGTGTGAGTCACTCCCACAATGGACGCCGCCTGACGTGTTGTCAGACCTGCATTTTCGCGCAAACGCTTTAATACGTTTGCGACACTTTCATTTTTACTTTTGATAACTGGCTGCATGTTACTTGTCTCCTTTGGTTGATGCTTTCCAGACATCGAACTTGGAAACTACGAAACACTGTTGTTTTGAGAAGTTAGCTGGTGGTTTCCAGCTTTCCAATTTTCTGACTTTTTTTATTTTCCCGTAGCACAAAAGTAGCACGGAAATAGCATAAATCAGGAATTTTGGAGCATTCTCGCGTGATGGTGGACGAAATCGAACTAAAAATC
>JAYUEB010000696.1:0-9430 GCA_043739525.1 Bdellovibrionales bacterium | reverse complement strand
CTCTAGCAAGATCCGCAGCAGATCCAATCGCACGTGTACCTTGATTTGTTACCTGAAATTGAACCGTCGCGCGACCATTTGGATCCAATTTTGTGAGGTCAACTGGCATTTGAGTGATCCTAACTGGGTAGTCGATAGTGAAAGTTGGCGTAAAACCTTGTGTCGCATCAACGATAAATGGACGATTCACGTCCTGAAGCATAACTTCTGGAATCACAGTTCCTTTAGAAACTCCTGGCGTAATATTTGTGTTTGCAACCGTGAAACTCAAGGTCCCTGGCAACGTAACTGTTCCGTTTGGTGGAATTCCTCCAGGGATGATAGCTGTGCAGCTCCTGCAATCACGAACTGACCATTGAGTGGTATGAACTGAGCTGGAACTTCAGATGGACTCGGCATTGCCCCAATATTTTTAACTACGATATTTGAAATTTGAATGCTATCGCCAGGTTCAAACACTCCGTTTTTAGAACCTGTTACCATTGTATAGCTCACAATCTGTAAATTGTAGCGAGACATATAGGTGATAACAGAACCATCTGCTTGGATCACTTGATACTGAAGATTTCCATCTGCTGATGGATTGGATCCGACGATCGGGCCATTTCCATTTAGACCATTTCTTCCTGGAGGACCAGCTGGTTGGCCACCAATAATTTCAGTTTCTGGAGTGTAAGTTGGAACATCAACTAGTTGTTCGACTTTTTGCATTTCAACTGAGCCGTCCGCATTCAAAACATTTTGTGGATGAGTTGCACCTGATGGATCTGCAATTTCTACGATTTTTTCTTCAGTCAAAGGATTTCCGTCATCGTCTAATTTAGGAGTTATGCCATCTGATTCGTAAACCGGTTGTTGACCCTCATCTTCCTGAATCATATTTGGAACTTGCTCTGTTACAGGCGTTAATTCAGCCTGACCAGTTGCTGGATCAATGACATCTTCTTCTTCTTGCGTCGTCCCTGTTTGAACCTGAACGACCGTTGGAGTTCCACCGATTTCAGGTCTTCCATCTCCACCTGCTCCGCCAGTTCCATTTGAGCCAGGATCAGCGCCGGCGCCCCCATTTTTGCGAACGCCAACAAGCATGGCAAAACGAGTATGATTAGCCGGAAATTTAAGAATTAAAGTACCGCCAGGTGTACTCTTACCAGCAGGCGTTGCTGGTCCACCGGGACCACCATCTCCCGGATCAGAAGGAGGTGTATTTGCATCTCCCGGATCATACGGGCCACCCTTTTCACCGTTGCCACCGATACCGCCTGCAATGGCATTTCCACCACTGACGTCCGCGATAATGACCGTCTTTGGATTCGTAGAATAATTAACTGTGCTATTTACACTTTGAGTTAGTCCGGTTGGAGAAACAACCGAGCCAATAACCAAAACATTACCGTTTAAAACCTGCCCTTGAGGATTAATCGAAGGTGAAAATGTCAAAGTCATATTGCTAGCAGCAGTTGCGTCCGAAACTGTCGATGCACCACCAGCACGGCCATTGGCCCCCGGTTCCGCAACACTATTTGTATAGTCTGCACCTATTGAAGTTTGTTGACCGTCGATACCCCAGCCATTGATGATTGTATTTCCATTTGGATCAATACTGATTAGTGGAACATTATGAGGACCCGCATAGCCTGGGCCCGTAGCAATCATAACTATAATTGACAATAAAATACGTCCGATCAATTTCATAAATCCTCACAAGATTTGGTTTCTAAACTCTAAAATAGGCATCAAAAAGCAAGACAGAGGCCAATTTCAAAAGCTTTAGAACCCAAATTGAAGACATCATTTCGCTTTTACCAAGCCTTTGAACTGTCTAATCTCAATTCATTTCTTAAAAATTGAAGAAGAATTTGAGTGCTTTAAAGTTGGAACGTCGATCTTTGATACGATTGCCGAAAAACAGGTTTTGATTTTTCCACAATCTTTGTCGGTTTTCGGTTAGGTTTTGATATTCACAGCGCGCAATCAAAATTTATGCCTTGTAATAAAATTTGGCGAGTGTTGAGCTCATCCCGCAGTCATAACAAATGGGGGTTTATTGTGATTCATCTCGTAGCCTTAGTGTTCTTATCTTTTGCTCAAGCTCAAACATTGCCGAATTGTCTCGACAGAAGCGGCAACTCTCTACCAGTCAACGACGCCCAAGTTCTTCAGATGAAAATTTCGACACCCAATCAATTTCTGGCTCGTGCACACATCAAAGGATTTATTCAGCATGCTTACGCCGACCACAACGGCCACACGCACTTCGAGGCACGCATTGGTGCGAAACCAACAGATACGATTGAAATCGTTTACAACGAGAGTTTTGGATCACTCCCGCCCTTGGTTCCTAATATGATTGTTGAAGCCTGTGGAGATTACATCACATCAAATGCAGCAACTTCGCAATATCCCGCTTCTCCAGATGGAGCCATCCTCCATTGGGTTCACCGAACCACCGGCGGACATCCTGGTGGCTATGTTGCCATCAGTGGAGTTGCTTACGGCCAAGGCTCTGGCAATGGTGGCGCGGACAATTTGTAAAATGTTTCAAATATTTGACTTATCCTGAGGCTTTGAGATAAATTTTGGCCTTCTGGGGGGGATACAGATGCGTTTTCTTTTAATGTCTACGTTCGTTCTGCTTTCAAACCTAACTTTGAACTTCATTTCAAGCCAAGCTTTTGCGCAAAGTTCATCGGCGAAAATTGAGCCAACGACTTCTCAAGTCACTCCTGGCACTGAAAGCAGCAGCATTCCACTTCGAAATATTTTGGGCGAAAAGAAAATTGAAGATCCTAATGTCATTACGGATCAAAAATTAAAAGCCGACGAAGGTTCCCGCTCACTTTATAGCGTCAAATTTAATTTGGGTTATGCAGGCCCTGGAATTACAGATCTCGGAAATAAAGACCAGCCAAATCCTGATCACGTTGTGAATACCATGCAGACCAAACTCAGTGGTACCATCGGCGCTCGTTATCGTATCGATGGAGTTAGCGCTGTGAATGCGGGTACTGGTATTACGGCGATTCACCCCCTCCATGGATGGGATCGTACTGATGTGGCTACGCCTTACCTCTCTTACGATCGCTCAACTCGCTTCAGTGAATTTCAGATCAGACAGACTATTCAAGGAGCCTATGTAACGACTCCTGAATACGTTAAAGAAGGCGAAGTCGTTTCGACTTACTACGATCTAGATGTTGTCAGACAACTCGGCATGAGCCGTTTTTCTGTAGGCCTTGAAACTCAACTGAATTATTTTTTCTACGGCCATACTTATGATCAAGCCAACAAAGATGATTGGGGTGGAGCTCAGACTTACTATGCATTTTTGCCAAATCTGAAGTTTCGGGTGAATGATCGCTTGAACCTGAATACCTATTTCGTACAGATGTTTTATAATCATCGTGGGGTCAGTGACCTCTCAAAGATTGATCGCAGAACCATGACTCAAAGAATAGGTATTGGATACTCGTTTGCTCAAGATATCTATCTTTCTCCCTATATAACTTACTTCCCATCTTATCCTCGTACCGATACGACGACCTTTAATTTGTCGGCTGTTTTCTCGATCTTGTAATATCATGCGCTGGATGAATATTAAGTTCGGACTTAAGCTCTAACACTCCATTTTGAGTTCTGTTAAAACCTGTTTCAACAAAAACGGGTTAAAACCCAAAACTTAAAATGGAGAATAAAATGAAAACATTAATCCTCGCTCTCGCTAGTCTCTTAGTTGCTTCTTCAAGCTTTGCTTCAACACTTTCATGCTGGCAAGTTGGCTTCACAAGTGTTGCAACACCTTATATGGTTGCGACTATCACATCTAATACAACTCTGGTTGATATTAAATTCTTGTACAAAAACGCAAACCAAAGTGGCGTTGACGGAAGCGAAATCAATACTCTTGGCCAAGTAAAAGGCCAAATCGAAACTTCGGTTCACTCTCCATATAAAGGAGATGTGAAATTTGCTCTTAAAAATGGCGATACTTTGATTTTACCTCATAACTTGGCAGGCGAATACTTGAAGTCGATCACGACTTTAGGCATCGGCATGAACGTACAAGAAAATGGCGTGATCATTGGTTACGGTTCTGATGGAGAAGGTGGAAGTCACTACAGCGTACGTCTTCTTTGCCAATCTGATAAATCAATTTAATAGCAAAAAGTTGCCGGGGTCAGGCAAACTGACCTCAGTAAACTGTAAGCGCCCAACCGCAAACCGCGGACCGCTGCCGATAAACGCAGACTGCGCAAAAAAAAACCCTGTCTAATCCCACTGTCTACACAAAATACGAAAAGCCTAAAAAGCGCTCCATTTCAGACACCAAATCTCACCAATTAAATATCAGGTCGGCATAGCTCTTGCTTTATTAGCATAAGAATTCTTAAACACATTTTTTAAAGGTACGTTTTTTATGTCAACAAAATATCTTTGTCTTATATTGGCGTCGCTCTTACTTCTCATCGGTGCAAATTTGTTTGCAGATGAGGCAGCTCAAAAAGTTGATACCGCAGCTGCACCCGATGCTGCTGCACCAGGGTCTGATAATTCTGTAAATGCTCACGACGGAAGAGGTATATTAGATAATTCGTGGGTTCCAACCCCAGGCCAATTCGTTGTTGATTATGTGCTCACAAAATCGAGAGAGCCGGGACTTAAAACTTTGAGACAAGACATTGTTGTTCGCTATGGTCTTAAAGTCTACAATCAGCCTTTAGAAGTCCTTTGTGACATTCCTGCATCTCGATACTCTGGCCCAGATGCTAGTGATGACGGCTCATCCACCCGCGGTGCCGAACCCATTAATTGTGGTATTAAGTGGGTTGCCTATAGCAATGAAAAAACTGGAACTGATTTTACTTTAGCTGAAACAATTCAGAATGGTCATATGAGTTTGGGCCATATGAATCCCGGCGCTGATCGTACGAATTATGCAACAACAGCTGCGGTATTCTCACAAACATTTCTCAATCAGTCTTGGCAGATGCTCGTGAACGTAGCTGTCACTCGTGATATCGACGGCCATGGAAACCCAAGCCAAACAATGGTTGGTGCTGGAGTTGGACATCTTCTCAATAAAGACAATTCCGTATCTGCGGAAGTTGTTCGATTTAAAACTGGTCCTGACAAAACAAATTACTTAGCAACCTCTTACTCTCACGGATTTAATTGTGGTAACCACTCATGTACGATTTACGTGACGGCTGCTAAAGGTTCGGGCAACAAGAACATGGTATTATCCGGTTTCGAAATTGCGGATAAACCAAGTGATTCGAGAGTCTATCACTCAACTTTTGGTGGAAAGCCAACAGTTGAAGATGCAATTCGAGAAGCTACAAATCCAACAAAATAATGAAGTCGATCGTCATTCTAACAGGTGCCGGAATATCAGCTGAAGCTGGTATCCGCACCTTTCGTGCAAGCGATGGCCTTTGGGAAAATCATCGCATTGAAGATGTCGCAACTCCAGAAGCTTTCAACCGCAATCCAGATCTCGTACATCAATTTTACAATTCAAGACGCAAACAACTACTTGAAGCGGAACTCAAACCAACAATTGCACACAAAGCCCTTGTTGAACTCGAACAAAAGTGGAAAGGCGATTTTTTGATTGTCACCCAAAATGTCGACAATCTTCATTCCCGTGCAGGATCTAAAAAATTACTACACATGCACGGCGAGCTCCAAAAAATATTTTGCGCGTTCTGCACCAAAAAATCAGAATGGTTTCATGATCTTTCGCGAACAGAAGCTTGCACTCACTGTCACTTCGAAGGAAGACTCAGACCTGACATCGTTTGGTTCGGTGAGATGCCTTATCACCTCGATGCAATTTACGAGCGACTCGACGACTGCGATATCTTCATTTCAATCGGAACATCCGGCAATGTTTATCCGGCGGCTGGATTCGCGGATCACACGACTGCTGAAAGAAAAATAGAAGTGAATATTGCCGGAACTGAGATATCAAACAGATTTACTGAGCACCGAATTGGTCCTGCATCATTAGAAGTTAAAAAATTAGTAGATGAACTACTTTCATAACGCAATGTGACCCGCGCCGGCACGGAAGAATTTCTAGAAAAACTCGAGATGAGCTTCATTCTTCACTTCAGGTGCAACCACAAGACGCACGCCCAAACCCAAAAGCCGAATCGGCGAATCATACCTCAACCAAACTTTCCGTAAAAGCTTTTCAAAATCCTTCACGGTCGGAATTCCGGATGTCGTTTCTTCAATTGTCGACTGCTGAAAATCAGCAGTTTTAATTTTCACTTGATAATTTTTGATCTTATCAAAATATTGGCCGCGCTCCATACGCCTCATCCATTCTTCATACAATTCTGGAAGCTCGGCAACAGCTTGCTCAAGGCTTGTTAGATCAATATTGTAGGTCTCTTCAACACTTAAAGATTTTCTCTCAAAAGAAGTTTCAACTGCGCGATGATCAATGCCCTTGGCCAGATCAGAGTAATACTTACTTCTACGGCCAAACAATTTTCGCATCTGCAAATCGGACAAAGCTTGCAGATCCGCACAAGTAAATAAGCCCTGTTCATGTAAGCGACGAGCAGTCACTTTACCAATACCATGAATCTTTTCAATTTTAAGTGGTGGCATAAATTTTTCGATATCAGTAGGCTTAATCACAAAAAGCCCATCTGGCTTCTTCCAATCGCTCGCAATTTTAGATAAAAATTTGTTCGGCGCAACTCCAGCAGATGCCGTAAGCTGTAGCTCCTCACGAATTTGTTTTTTTATTTCACGAGCAATTAAAGTTGCGCTTCCGCCAAATTCTGAATTTTCACTCACATCCAAATAAGCTTCGTCCAAAGACAAAGGTTCAATTTTATCCGTAAATCTCTCAAAAATTTTTCGAACTTTTTTACTCTCTTGTTTGTAAAGATCGAAATGTGGCGGAATCAACAATAAATGGGGACAAAGCCTCATCGCTTGCGAAGACGGCATTGCTGCGCGCACACCGAATTTTCTAGCTTCATAATTCGCGGTGCACAAAACACTTCGAGTATTTGCGGGACCACCTATTCCAACGGCTTTTCCACGCAGCGAAGGATTAAATTTCTCTTCAACTGCAGCGTAGAAGCAATCCATGTCGACGTGAATAATTTTTTGCACGTAGCAAATATCTAAGTTTTTATGACGTCCGTCAACAGACTAAGGGCCGGCGTGCCCCCTATTTTTGCTTTGTTTTTAGAGAGAAGCTTCATACAATAATTCTATGAACAAAAAAATAGCTCTTTTATTTTTATTCGCGATCCTATTTACCCACAAAGAAGCCATGGCGATTGTATCGCCTCTGTCGATCTCGATTGTGCCGCCCATTCAATTTCCGACCCAAGAATTCACCGTTACGGGCGCACGCGTAAGTGTTCTTTGGGGAAAACATCGCGACATCTATGGTATTGATTTAGGAGTTCTCGGAAACATCACAGAAGGTAATTTCGTAGGCGCAGGCGTATCAGGTATTTTCAATCTGACAAACGGCAAGACCACTGTCCTAGGTCTTCAGGCTGCAGGTATCGCAAACGTTAATACCAAAGAAGCTAAAATTTTCGGAATTCAAGCAGCGCTGGGCCTCAATGAAAATGATGCAGCATCAACTCTTGTTGGACTTCAAATCGCGGCTCTTGCAAACTTAAGTGCGTTCACCACTATCTATGGCGCACAAGTTGGAATCTACAATCATGCAAATGAAGTTTATGGCTTTCAATTGGGTCTCGTGAACTCTGCTAAAAATCTTCACGGCATTCAAATCGGAATCCTGAACTTTAATGACGGCGGATTGTTTAGAGTATCCCCTATTCTCAACGTCGGTTTTTAAAATTAAAAAATTTCTCCTTACTTTAAGTCTCGCTTTATTTTGCCTTTCGTTACTCAATATTTTTATTACACAAAATATCTTTCTTTGGGAATTAACGGTCCTCACCACTGAATTTGGTCAATACCTTGCTGTCTTCTCAATTATTTTTATTATTCTCGGTCCTCGCGACTACAAAGTTCTCATTCTCAATTGTGCTTCGTTTCTCATTCTTCTATCGCCATTAATACAAGCGGAAGTACTTGAACCAACCTATCGAGAAGTTTTCGCAAAAGCTTTTAATAGAGAACCAAAACCTCTTGTAAGCTCTTTTCAAGCTTACTTCAGAAAGGATTTAGAAAAAGTTTCTTACAAAAGATATGTCTACCGCAAAGACGACACTCGCGATCTGAATCTCGACTTCTATCGAAATATCAAAAATCCAGAAGCCTCCCCCTGGATTCTCATCATTCATGGCGGAGGCTGGGCAAACGGAGACACCGAACAAAATCCTGATCTCAATTGGTACCTCGCAAGACATGGATTTTCTGTCATCGCCATTACCTATCGATTTGCACCGAAATTCAAATGGCCGGCGCAAAAAGAAGATGTCGAACTGGCATTCGACTTTATTCAAAACCATGCTCTTGAATTTAACATCAACCCGCAAAACTTTTTTGTCTTGGGCCGTTCGGCTGGCGCCCAACTCGCAGGAATCTTTGCTTACAACTATAAAGGTCCTGGTCTAAAAGGATATATCGCATTTTATCCTCCAACAGACCTAAGCTTTGGCTACGATGCCGGTGATGAAGACGACGTGTTAAAGTCACGAGGACTTCTTCGAGATTTTTTAGGCGGGCCTCCTCTTGATAAGCTTGAAAATTATAAAAACGCCTCAGTTATTGAAGCCCTTGAATCTCATTCGACTCAGGTGCCCACACTCATTTTCCACGGCACCCACGACAGCTTAGTGTGGTTTAAACATAGCGAAAGATTAGAAATGCATCTCAAAGCTAAGAACGTCCCTGACGCTTTTATTAAACTTCCATGGGCGACACATGGTTTTGATTTTAATCTGAGCGGCCCTGGAGGACAAATCAGCACGCATCTCATTGAAGACTTTATGAATCACTATTCGAAATAACTTGCCAAATTTTAGAGGTAAAACGTATTCTTGGTAAGGAGATTAAAAAATGCAATTATGTCCATGTGATTCTAAAAAAGACTTCTCTCAATGTTGTGCTTTGCTGATTGAAAAAGGCCAGTCGGCTGAGAGCCCAGAACAACTCATGCGTTCGCGCTATACCGCTTTTGCCATCAAAAACATGAATTACATTTTTGAAACAACTCACCCGCAAGCTAGATTTGAGTTCGATCGCAAAGCGAATCAAGAATGGGCAGATCAGGCGGAGTTCACCAAACTCGAAGTGTTAAGCTCTTCTGTTAACGCTAATAAAGGAACAGTTGAATTTAAAGCCCATTATAAAATGCAAGGTGCAGAACCTGCCATCCATCACGAAATGGCCTACTTTCGAAAGCAAGAAGATGTCTGGTATTTTCGAGATGCCAAGATCATGAAGTCTTAAGCCGAAACAGACCTGAGACACT
>JAYUEB010000695.1:0-9433 GCA_043739525.1 Bdellovibrionales bacterium | reverse complement strand
GAGTGACTTGTGGATCCCAACGTAACTCTTGCATGATCTCTAGCTGAATTTGTGAATCTGTTTTCATGGCATTCCCCTTTTTGTTTTGTTGTGCATTTGCTATTTCTTGGTGGGTGCAGCTTACGTACCGCCTTACTAAGCATTGAGATGAAGCCAAACTTTAATTTTGAGACGAAAAGACAAAGAGCTGGTCAATCTGTCACTTGAAATAAAGTCGCAACGCCTCATTTACCATCTGCAAGCCCAGTTCAAATCGATCACAAACAAGAGTTAGAGGCGTTCGCAACTGGCATAGATACTGCTGTATCATCTGAATAATGGGGAAAGAAATGAACTCGAAACTTACAAATCATCTTGATGATCAAGCTCGTATTTTCAAAAAACTGGGGCGAAAGACATTTAAAAGGCCCTCTCCTAAACGTATTCATAAATTGCGAATAAATATTCGTAAAATCAGAGCTGTGCTCTGGTTGGGTGAACATGGGTCCTCTGATCTTTCTTTCAACAAATTGTCATCGTCACTGCGCAGACTGAGTCGTGCACTCGGAGAAGTCCGTCAACTGGAAGTTGCTGAAAATGACTCGCGAAAATACAATTTAAAAATTAGTAATTTAGACAATCGAGTTCAAGCTACTGAAAAACATTTACATAATGAAATTAATAGAAGTAGGCGAATCAAGATTTTACGTCAGATTAGGAGGGCGAACCAAAAACTCAAAAAGCATTCAGAACTCAATTTGTCGGCTGCAACGTCAAAATTAGAGGATCATGTTCATTCTTGGATCAAAAGAGAAGAATTTCAGAACAATGAACTACATCGTCTACGAATAGACACCAAAAAAGCCAGATATGCTTTGGAGGCAATCGGCAAAACCGTTAAACCACTTCGAGATTTGCAATCTCATTTAGGTCGAGTCCATGATTTAATGGTACTGCAAGAGCTCACCAAAAAAAACAAAGAGTTAGAATCACTTTTAAACTTAGAGTGCGAGGCTACAAAACCTATTATAAAACCGACACTTCAATTCGCACTAAAGCAATTTAATGTCAATAAATCACGTCATTGAATTTAATGCCGCTAACTGAGGCTTTAAAACTGGTGGTGAAATTAATCCATGCAATAGTTGTAGCGCCAAAACACGTAGACTCTTTTCAACAAACATTGTCACACTCATAGCACTAACGAGCATATGAATGACGCCAACGTCCCTAGCTTCAAGTGCTTCGATGACTTTCGAAATTGTTTCAGGTCGCGTTGAGCCTCGGCAAGTTGCTGTGATCGAGCACAACTCTCGTACAGCATGGCGTCCAACTTGTGCCTCTGAAATACTCCGAACACTCCTCATTGCTTCTTTTGGGCCAGTAAAAAATAGTTCTATAAACCCGTCGATGGTCTCTGAGTGCAGCAATTGTGGAAATGGAATTTTACGTAAATCAAGCTCTTGCCTGAACCACTTAATTGCTTCTCCCAAAGACCTATGTGGTGCACCTACTTGCAAAACAGTTTCGTGAGAATTAAGCGCAATGACTTCTGAATCTTCAATCACATTGTTCTCCTTTATTAAAGTTCCGAGATCGTACGAGTGAGCAGGACCAATATAAATGGGTACGTGAAAATATTTTGCTATTTCAACTGACCTATATTGAAGAACCTTTGCCCCCCAATAAGTCATTTCAAGAAATTGATCATAACTCAACTCTCGAATCGGAAACGCATTCTTTATTATCTTAGGATCGGCGGTAAAAACTGCAGGCACATCTTTCAAAATTTCGCATCGATCTGCACGAAGGACCGCCGCCAAGGCTAACGCACTCGTATCAGAACCACCACGTCCTAGGGTTGTTAGATCCCCGTTTTCTGACTGCCCCTGAAATCCCGCTATGATAGCTACTTTTCCGGCGGCTATTGCTTCTCGAATTCGTGTGGAGTTAATTTCAGCTATTGAAGCATTCGAAAAGAATTGATCTGTTTGAATTCCAGCTTGGTGACCGCAAAAGCCTATTGCAGGACAAGCTTTCGCATTCAAAGAAATACTGAGGAGTGCCATACTAACCATTTCTCCAGTATTGAGTAAGGTATCCAATTCCCTCAGGGGAGGTTCCTCCGATAATTCACTCGCCAGAGTAAGAAGATTATCAGTTGTAGATCCCATTGCACTCACCACAACAACAAGATCATCACCCTTTAACTTTTGTTCTCGAATACGGGATGCCACTAGCGCCACTTTCGCCGTAGTCTCAAGAGTTGCGCCACCAAATTTCTGAACAATGAGTGCCATAAGAAATCTAACTCCTCTCAACATGACTAAACTCAAAATATAGACGTGGTCTTGTAAAATTTGTGTAAAAAAATATCTCCCAGCTTTAGACAATATCAAAATGAAACAACTTTTTATTTTTACAGATTTTTTATATGGGAAAGAGATATTGTAAATATCATACATATTTATCTCAGGGCAAAGGACACATTTTATGAAATATAATATGGGACAAAATTTAGCCGACTATGCTTTCTGCTACTTCGAAAAATTGCACGGACCAATTTTTCTAATAAATAAACTCGGAAAAATTATTAAAATGAACGAAGCCGGAAGAAAACTGATGCGAATCAATCAATCAGTTAAAGTTGATCTTATTAAAACACTTACTGAAAACCTGCTGAACAATCTCGAATACAAACCTTGTGGCCGAATATCGCTTAAATCGAAAAACTTAAAACTTCAGATCATTGCTTCAGATCTTAAGGATTCCGATTATTTTTTAGTTGAAGTACGGCGTTAATATTATTTTGCACAAAATATAGGTGGTTTGAATTGGCCAAACTGACTTTCCGTTAAGACGTATTCTCTCACGTACCATCTTAAAGTCTGGGAACATAAATTTAAGCTGAAGAAATCGGGTAAATATTGGCTTTTTTATATCTTTTTTACGGACTTTCGTGAGTATCATTATTTCAATCACGATCTTGGCAACAATTTTTATAAAGGGGATTGAAAGTTTATGGGATATCTAAAGGCTAGCATCATATTCTTAATGCTAATAACAGTAATGAAAGTTCGCGCAGAAGTCGCATCTGCTGAAGACGTGAAAGCTGCCGAAGAGGCGCTTGCGGCAGAACAAGCGCGTGAGAAAAAGGAATCGCCTCCTGCTGCTGAGCCATTTGCGTTTGCAGATTTTTCTTGGCTAAACGGAAACAGCCGACAAAAAACTTCTGTTCTTGATTCGAAATATTTTACTGGTGAAGCATTGGTCGATGTGAATTACATACATGATTTCAACAATCCTAAAGACCACACATTAACAGGATCAACTGCTTCAGGTCGTACGAGCGAATTTGAGCTGCAGCACTTGGGTGTGGGTGGAGATTTTCACTTTGAACATGCTCGTGGCCGGGTCATGGCTCAATACGGAATGTATTCGACGATGACACCGAGAAATGATGCGAGCCCGGCTCGGGGCGAGTGGGACCTCAATAATGCCTATCGCTATGTTTCAGAAGCCTACGGTGGTTATCACTGGGATAAAATGAACGGCATAAATTTAGACGTCGGTCTATTCATGTCTTACATTGGTTTATTCAGCTATTATAATGCTGAGAACTGGGCTTATCAGGCCTCTTATACATCTGCAAATACACCTTGGTTTTTTAATGGAGCTAGGCTTCAGATGTTTCCAAGTGACAAATTAAAAGTTGAACTTTGGCTAATTAATGGTTGGCAATCATATGGAATGTTCAATGAAGCACCAGGTGTAGGATACCAAATTGCTTATCGGCCCACCGGCGATATCGCATGGGTATTCAACGGATATGAAGGGCAAGACACTCTTAACAACTCAGCTCGCAAACGTTATCATAGTGACAATAGCTTTCAGTACAAATATCTCGATAAGCCAAAAAACTTTTTAAGCAAAGCTGCGTTTTCTATCACTGCAGATTTAGGCTGCGAAAATGGCGGAGGCGTTAAGTGCACAGGCGGAGACGCGAATACCCCAAGCCAATATTTTTTAAGCGGCATGGTTTACAATCGCCTTTGGTTTAATCACGATCGTTACGCTTTCACAGTTGGTGGTGGATTCTTAAATAATCCTGGCAGATATTTAGTTCTAATTCCACCTGTTCAAGGTCAAGGCGCAACTACCAATGGAAATACCTTTACTCAAAACCCTGGCGACGGATTTCATGCTTGGGATTACACTGTTGGTATGGACTATATGCCCGATCAATTTGTTACTTTCAGAGCCGAGTTCAATCACAGGCAAGCCGATGAAAATTATTTTTCAGGCCCTGGGGGAGTCACATCGAGTGACGGACTCAATAACCATACTGACCCTGGCTTCGTTCCTGATTTAGTAAAGTCTGAAGATCGTATCAATTTGGCTATGCTCGTTCGTTTTTAGAATGAACTGAGCCGTCGGGCCCGGTATTATTGTTCTCCTTATACCGGGCTCAGTTTAACTTGCCACTCTGCACATTGGAGCTCTATATGGAATTTATTTTTGCTGGCCTTATTGGCGGCGCAGTTCTGATTTATCTCACATACGCTCTTTTCAACCCCGATAAATTTTGAGGTCCATATGAGATTTAATGACTATGTTCAATTTATAATTTTTGTAGGCATTCTCATTTTAGTAACGCCTCCTCTTGGCCAATTCATGGCCAATGTATTTGAAGGAAAACGAACCTGGATACACAAAGCTTTCGGCTGGCTTGAAACACTTACCTATGAGGTCAGTGGAGTAAACCCAAACGAAGAAATGACCTGGAAAGGCTATGCCGCTGCTTTTCTTATTTTTCATGTGGTCGCAATTATTGTTTTAATGCTTTTGCAAATGACTCAACTTTGGCTACCGCTGAATCCTCAAGGCCTCGCGAATATTTCATGGCATTCAGCACTTAATACTGCTGTCAGTTTTATTACGAACACGAATTGGCAGGGATACACACCCGAAACTACCATGAGTTATTTCACGCAGATGGCTGGTCTAGCAGTGCAAAACTTTTTAAGTGCTGCCTGCGGAATCGCGATTGCCATAGCGCTCATAAGAGGAATCTCGCGTCGGACCACTGCTACCATTGGTAACTTTTGGGTAGATACGACCAGAGCAACAATTTATATTCTGCTTCCGCTTTGTATTTTATATACAATTTTTCTAGTTGGCCAGGGCATCGTTCAAACATTTGCTCCTTATAAGGATGTCATTACTCTCGAAGGACTCAAACAAACAATTGCTTTAGGCCCAGCGGCCTCACAAGTGGCAATTAAAATGCTCGGAACAAATGGTGGTGGTTTTTTCAATGCAAACGCTGCTCATCCATTCGAAAATCCAACGGCTCTCAGCAACTTCGTTCAGATGATTTCGATTTTTGCGATTGGTGCTGGACTCACTTATACTTACGGAAGCATGGCAAAAGCACGAAAGCATGGTTGGGTTATTTTTGGAACTATGCTGGCATTGTTTATCGGCTTGACCGCGCTTTCTCTTTCTTCTGAGTTCTCGACAAATCCAGTTTTCAATCATGCTGGATTAATGGAAGGCAAAGAAACGAGATTTGGGGTTTTTAATAGCGTCTTCTTCTCGACGATTACGACTTCCGCTTCTTGTGGCGCCGTTAATGCTATGCACTCCTCGCTGTCCCCTCTTTCTGGCGGAATCGCAATGATCAATATGATGCTTGGTGAAATTATTTTTGGCGGCGTGGGCGCCGGTCTCTACGGAATGCTTTTATTCGTCATACTCACAGTATTTATTGCCGGGCTTATGGTCGGACGGACGCCAGAATATATGGGTAAAAAAATTGAAGCACGTGAAATCACGATGGTCATTCTTGCCATACTTGCACCCTGTGCCGTCATTTTGATTGGCACAGCGATATCTGCAATTACACCGGCAGCTCTTTCGAGTCTCGGAAACAAAGGCCCCCATGGTTTTTCCGAAATACTTTATGCTTTTACTTCGACAGCAGCAAATAACGGCAGCGCCTTTGCTGGCTTGAATGCAAATACGGTCTACTTTAACTTAATGCTCTCAATTGCAATGTTCTTGGGACGATTTGCGATCATCATTCCGATTTTAGCAGTCGCTGGAAGTTTGGCTCAAAAGAAGTATTCTCCTCCATCGGCAGGCACATTTGAAACTGATACGGGGCTCTTTGCAATTCTCTTAGTCGGTGTGATTTTAATTGTTGGAGCGCTCACATTTTTACCCGGACTCTCGTTAGGACCTATTGTTGAACATCTTATGATGCTCAAAGGTCAGACTTTTTAGTTAGGTTTTTGAATGACTTCTTAAGGAGCAACTTATGGCAGAAGTAAATACGAGCGCACTATTCGACACAAAACTCATAGTGCCTGCGATCAAGGATTCTTTTTTAAAACTGAACCCTCGAGTTCAAATGAAAAATCCAGTCATGTTCGTCACACTCATTGGCGCTGTTATGACATCCATCTACGTTATTTTTGGAATTGGCCATGGTTCGAAAGTTTTTGAACTTCAGATTGCTTTGTGGCTTTGGTTTACTGTGCTTTTCGCAAACTTCGCCGAAGCAATCGCCGAAGGTAGAGGAAAGGCCCAAGCTGAAAGCTTAAAGAAAGCGCGCACACAAACTGTCGCAAGACTTTTGAATGGAAAGCTAGAAACTCAAGTCAGCGCAGCTATTCTCAAGGTCGGAAATATCGTCGTTTGCGAAACCGGTGATGTCATTCCTGGCGACGGAGAAGTCGTCGAGGGAATTGCCAGCGTAGATGAATCTGCAATCACCGGAGAGTCCGCGCCCGTCATCAGAGAATCAGGCGGAGATCGCAGTGCCGTTACCGGAGGAACACGAGTTATCAGCGATCGCATTCTTATCAAAATCACTGCCGAAGCCGGAAATAGCTTTTTAGACCGAATGATTTCACTTGTTGAAGGAGCAAAAAGACAAAAAACTCCTAATGAAATTGCTTTGAGCATTGTTCTATCAGGACTCACAATTATTTTTGTTTTAGCTGTAATGAGTTTAAAACCATTTGCCGACTACAGCGCAATTGCAGCTAATCAAGATTTGTCGTCAATCGTAACTGTTCCGGTTTTGATTGCCCTTTTAGTTTGTCTGATACCGACAACAATTGGTGGCCTATTGAGTGCGATCGGAATTAGCGGAATGGATAGACTTATCAGACGAAATGTCATTGCAACAAGCGGTCGCGCCGTCGAAGCCGCAGGTGATATTGATGTCTTGCTCCTAGATAAAACCGGCACCATTACTTTGGGGAATCGTATGGCGAGTAGCTTTATGCCCGTGCGTGGTTTTTCTGCAAAAGATTTAGCCGAAGCTGCCCAACTGGCCTCTCTTGCTGACGAAACTCCCGAAGGAAGATCGATTGTTGTCCTAGCTAAAGAAAAATATTCAATGCGTGCAGAAAGCTTTGAGCCTCATGCCGCAAACTTTATTCCGTTCTCGGCTCATACACGCATGAGCGGAATCGACGTCAAGAGCGCTGAGGGAACAAAAAGCATTCGCAAGGGTGCCGCTAGCTCGATTAAAGATTACGTGACCAAACTGGGTGGCCAAGTTCCAAAGGACCTAGACTTTATTGTTGAAGATGTTTCGCGAAAAGGTGGCACTCCTCTTGTGGTAGCGAGCGGCAAAGAGATACTCGGCGTTATTCAACTGACCGATGTGGTAAAGGGTGGAATTAAAGAGCGCTTTGGTGAGCTCCGCAAAATGGGAATTCGCACGATTATGGTGACCGGGGATAACCCACTCACTGCTGCAGCTATCGCCGCCGAAGCGGGCGTTGATGATTTTATGGCTCAAGCGACTCCTGAAGATAAACTTAAGCGCATTCGTGAAGAACAAGCTTCTGGCCATCTTGTGGCTATGACGGGAGACGGAACAAACGATGCCCCTGCCCTCGCTCAAGCCGATGTTGGTGTCGCAATGAACACCGGCACCCAAGCCGCCAGAGAAGCAGGAAATATGGTGGACCTTGATAGTAATCCAACAAAACTAATAGAAATTGTTGAAATCGGAAAACAACTTTTAATGACCAGAGGCTCTCTCACAACTTTTAGTATCGCCAATGACGTCGCAAAATATTTTGCTATTTTACCTGCTCTATTTAGTACTCTTTATCTTATAAAAGGAAGTCATGAAGGCCCACTGGCAATATTGAATTTAATGAGACTTGTTTCGCCTCAAAGTGCAATTTTAAGTGCGGTGATTTTTAATGCTCTCATCATCGTCGCTCTCATTCCGCTTGCGCTTAAAGGTGTACCTTATCGGGCTGAAGGCTCTTCTTTGATCTTAAGGCGAAATCTTCTCATTTACGGTGTCGGAGGAATCTTAATTCCCTTCGTTGGAATTAAATTAATCGATATCGTGATCACGACAGTTGGCTTAATTTAAATAAAGGATAAACTTATGAAATATCTCATGCCTGCAATTCGGTTTAAAATATTCATGACAATTCTTCTGGGGATTATTTATCCATTTGCGATGACCGGAGTCTCGCAAGTTTTGTTTCCACGCCAGGCAAGTGGTGATTTTATATCAAGAGGTGGCCAAACTATTGGTTCAAATCTCATCGCGCAAAAATTTGAAGGTCAGAAGTATTTTTGGTCGAGACCTTCTGCCGTCGATTATAATCCACTTTCTTCTGGCGGATCAAATCTGAGTCCGACAAGCCTAGATTTAAAAAAGGCAGTTGACGAAAGAATCGCCAAATTAAAAGCCGCTCATCCAGATCAAACGGGAGAACCGCCACAAGATCTTATTTTTGCTTCTGCGAGCGGTCTTGACCCACATATGAGTCCAGAGGCAGCCGAATATCAGGTGTCGAGAATATCACATGCTCGCGGAATAAGCAGAGCAGAGATTCATAGACTTGTTGAGCAAAATATTGAAAAAAGAAGCCTGGGCCTGTTTGGCGAACACTTTGTCAATGTTTTAGCTTTGAACTTGGCACTTGATAAGAGTCAGGGAATCGAGTCCGCACCGATTTTAGCTCCCACACCTACGCCGACGCCCCCAGTAAACACTAATACTGACAAGCCGATTGATTTAAAATAGTAATGTCATGAGACTGATGGAAATGAAATTAAGGAGCTTTGTTGAGGATTACGGATAGACCAGAGAGACCAGATCCTGACGCTCTCCTAAGGGATCTTGAAGAAACACAGGCTAAAGAAAGCTTGGGTCAGCTTCGTATTTTTTTAGGTATGTCGGCAGGTGTCGGCAAAACCTATGCTATGCTTCGCGCCGCTCATCAAAAACTCGAAGAAGGGGTTGACGTCGTTATTGGCGTGGTCGAAACACACGGACGCCAAGAAACCGCGAATTTACTATCTGGACTTCCCATTATTCCAAGAAAAAAAATTGAATATCGTGGCACAGTTCTTGAGGAAATGGATCTAGACGAAATTCTTCAACGAAAACCAAAATTAGTAATCG
>JAYUEB010000694.1:0-9434 GCA_043739525.1 Bdellovibrionales bacterium | reverse complement strand
AGAAGCCTCTGCTCAGGTCAGCACGCAAAAATTGGAGATGGAAAATCAAACAAATTGTTCTTATCCTCCAATAAAATAATTATTTATAAATATTAAGATTTTTAAATAAGGCGGGACATCAATGTCCCGCTTTTTATTTTTGCAATGGCAGGTCATAGCTTGTTTTGACCTTGGCACGAACTGGAGCCTCGAATCATTAGGAAAAGCCTATAGGTTTAAGTTTTTTATCAAATTAAAATGACGATTTAATATACAGGGCTTACAAGTTCGCCCGATGTTCTGCTGCGCAAATTAGTAGCAATAGGCGAAATGTGAATTTTTTATTTGTCATTATCATTCCGAAAATTTCTCTTAATATTGGATTTTCGGCTCTCAGTTTAGACTCGTTCGATTTAAGCGCCGGAGGTCTTGACAGCCAATTCTGGCGCGGAATTTCGGGTTGACAAGATTTTCAAAGCTGTGTTTTAAATTTTTCTCAACTAGTCTTCGGAGGAGAAAAAATGGATATTCTTGAAGCCTTTTCAAAAGGCGGTCCCTTTATGTATGTCATTTTGTCGTTGGGACTTTGCTCTTTAGTATTTATTTTTGAACGAGGTTTTTTCCTTTTTAAGTATTCTGAGTCCACGCCTCAATTTCGCCCTCAAATTTTAAAAAATCTCGAGAACGGTGATTTAGCAACGGCTGAGAATCAAGCGCTTCAAAGCCAAACAAGTTTGGGAAAAATTGTAGCATCGGGCATAAAAGTGGGTCGAATGAGTGGAGGAGAAGAGCAAATCCAAGCACGTATGGATGAACAACTCAGTCGCGAAATTGAGAGCTTAGACCGAAGAACTGGTTTTTTGGCGATGTTTGGAAACGTCGCTACACTTGTAGGCCTCTTGGGTACCATTACCGGGATGATTCATTCATTTGCTGCCGTAGCTACTGCGAGTCCAATGGATCGGGCGACTTTACTCAGTAAAGGTATTTCGGAAGCTATGAATTGTACGGCATTTGGATTGATCGTAGCGGTGCCGGCTCTTGTTTTCTATGCCATCTACCAAAATAAAACCGATAGACTGGTTCAAAACTTAACCCATTCAACAGCTGAAATTTATCACGATATTATATTTACCTTTGATCTCGGAATGCTTCGAGGACAAAAAACAAAACAGAATTCAGGACGAGCGCTTGAAAGCGGCGACCAAACTCAAGCTTTGAGTTTGTAATATGGCGAGTATTGGTGGGGGAAATTCATCTGGAAGGCGTCGAAATCTTGATGCCGAAATAAATCTTGTTCCGTTCATTGACTTATTGTCGATGTGCATTTGTTTTCTTTTGATGACAGCTATCTGGGTTGAAGTCGGATCGATTCAAGTGAAACAGATTTTAGGTACTTCCGCGCCGGCTGAAAATCAAAGTGCTATTGATCTTCAGGTTCAAAATCAAAGTAATCATAGTTTTTCAATTCGTTTAGAGCGAGCTGGTAAGGTCATCCAAAGTTTAGTTATTGACGGTGATGATAAGCTAAAGCTTCAGAGATTTTCACAGTATGTCGGTCAGCTCACTCAGGCCAGCGGGTTCGGCTCAAATGGTGTCCAAATTACCGCGCGAGTGATTCCTTCATTTTTAAATTACGCTCAGTTAATTGAAGTATTAGATGTGCTTCGTGGATACGGGATTACGAATCTGGCTGTTGTGCCAACTAAGGAGTAGTTCGTGGTTTTGAATCAGCAGCTTAAAGTTAACTCGTTTGATCATCATTTGCAGTTTCGCGTGAAAAATAAGAAAAAACTAAGACGAGTTTTAGTGGCCGGGTTAACTCTCACATCAATGGTCGATATGTTTAGTCTTCTTGTTATCTTTTTGCTTCAGTCTTTTTCTAACTCTCCAGAGGTCGTGAATCTTCAAAAAGGAATCACGCTTCCAAGTGCCGTGAGTACAGCCGCTGTTGTGGACGCTCCGGTTTTGGCTATTTCGGCGGATGAGGTGATATTAGATCAAAAACTGATGGGCACAACGCTTAATCTGTTGAAATCTCCCCAGACACTTTTGACTGAACTTCAGAATTTGCGTAAGGTCTGGCAGAGTTCGCATCCCAAAGAGGTCTTTTCAGGAGACGTTCATTTGCAAGCTGATCGCGGTTTGTCGGCGAGTCTGATCTCTCAATTTATGGGAATTTTAATTAGTCAGGGTTATTCATCCATTCACTTAGCAGTTGTGACCGGGCATTCCAATTGAAAGCCATCTTAATTTCACTCTTTATTTCATCAACATGCTTGGCGGTCAGCTCGCTGCAGGTTGCGCGTGAACTAGACGCTGTTTTGGAGCGAATTCCAAAACACGATCCCTCGCGACTTGTGATGACACTTCGCTTGGCTGATCTTTATTTCGATTCAGCCGTTGAAATTAATAAGACCCAGCAGATAGATGAAAAAGCGATTGAAAAGTATCAAGCAAAAGCTGTGACCTTGTATGAAAAAGCTTTGAGTGGTTTTGATGGAGAGATTTCGCGACCAGCGCGTGCGAAGCAACGTCAGATAAAATTTCAACTTTCGCGATTGTATTCAGATCAGGGAAAACGCCAAGAGGCCGAAAAAATTTGGAATGAACTTGTCTTACAAAGCGATGACAAGGATCTTCAGCGTGAAAGTGCATTGCGTCTGGCGGAAGTATTAGAGCTTTCAGCGCAACCTATAGTTTTAATTCGTGCGGGGGAGCTTTATGATATTGCGCTCGGCTCGGTAAAAACTCAGAGTCTTTTATCATATGCTCAGTATCGCCGTGGCTGGATTTATTACCGGCTGGGCAATTCAGCTGAAGGTGCGCGCTCTCTACTGAGTAGTCTTGCGACGACCGATAAATCTTCGATCGATAATCTTTTAAAAGATCTTATTCTCTTTTTATCGCACTCAGAAAACCCAACAAATGAAAATATTGAGCTCTTAGAGAAGTTGGGTCGACAATATTCTAAAGTTGATTTGATCGATCAATTGTCTTCAGGTTATTTTTTGGCTGATCATGGTCAGGCTTACTATGAAACTCTCAGCTACCTTATAAATAAAAAGCCTGTACTTGAAAGATTTTTGTCACGCCTCGAATTTGAATATTCACATAAGACGCCATCGGATGTTTTGAAAACGTTGGCTCTTGCTAAAGAAGCGCAGCAAAAGGCGATTCAGTTTAGTACATCTGAAAAAGCTTTGGATGGCGAAAAGCTCTTGTATCGACTTATAGTTCAATGGGATGGAGAGCGAAAAGTTCGAAAAGAAGTCTATACCGAAATTTTCGATAGTGCTGTGATGCTTTATACCTCTCTGTTTCCCAAGGGAGAGCAATTCGATAAAGTTATTTCTGGCTGGCTGGCACTTGACTATGAAAAGAGTAAAAAACTTGAAACGCTTAGAGGCTGGCGTCTTCAGCAAATGCAATTAAACTCTCGATCTAAAGAAGTTCAAATTTCAATTTATGAAATGACCTTAGCAAAGGAAAACAAGGATTGGCCCCTGGTTATTAATCGCGCTGATTTCTTGATTCAAAATGTTGGTAATTCTTCTCAAAAGCGAACTTATTTATATCAAAAAGCACGAGCTGAATACGAAGAGAAGGCTGAAGACCTAGGTCTTTCGATATTTGTAGATTTGGCTTCGCCGTCGATGACGGCTCCAGATGAGATCGCCGTATTTAGTCAAAATTTGGCTTTAGATATATTAGGAGAGAAAAAGCAATATTCGCAGATGCAGATTCAAGCTGAGAAATGGCTGCAGAGTCCAATTTACCAAGAACGAGCAGAGCGAAGCGAGGCTTTTAAAAAGGAACTCACAAATATCAAAGGCATTTCTGAAAGGGCCCTTTTTGCCGAAGCCTCTGCACGACCGGACAAGGCGAGCCTTAAAATATTCAAAGATTTCTGTCTCTCGGGGAAATATCAACCACAGGCTTGTGAAAATGCCAGAGTCCTAGCTGTTCAATTGCGGGATGAGCAGACTCTCTTGGAGGTTTTGGCAAAATCAGCAAAGCGAGACGATCTTTTGCCTGAACTCGAGTTTGCGGGTCGTTTCAAAGATGCGGCAGCTTTGCGGGAACATGAACTTGGTCAGTCCAAGGATTATTTTGCAGACTATATTAAGGTGGCGCTGCTTTATGAATTAGACGGACAATTTCAAGAGCGTGACCGAGTCCTAAATCGGCTTGTCCAAAAGATTTCTCTGGCAAAGGCAAGCTTGTCCAAGCAACAAGAAAATTTGCTGTTTCTCACATTGAATGATGCGGGACTTATGTCGCCCGCCCTGTTGAACCTTTCCTGGAGTCGTGAGAGAAAGCTTCGCCTGGCATCTGAGCTTGAGAGCCAAGGACGAGGCAGTGCTGAAACAAAAAAACTCTTAGTGTCTTCTTGCAAAGAGCTTGGAGAGGCCTGGTATAGGTTTCAACTTCAGAAATTGAAAACGATCAATCAATCTCAAGAGAAACTATCTATTGTTGGCAGACAAAGTAAGTCCCACTTTGAGCGGCGGGTAAAAGCACTCGAGGATTTGTCCCATGAAGCAAATTGCCTTTTAGCATCTTCTCGCGAAGACATTCGCTTGGCTGTTACAAAAGGCATTGCAAGATCTTATGATCAGTTTGCAAACCAGATTGAGGAAGTTCCGCTTCCCAAAGATCTTGATGAAGAAACGAAAGTCGCGGTGATCGCGCAAGTTAAAACAATGGCGCAGCCCTTTAGAGAGCGAGCACAAGACTGGAGCAAGCAAGCCGATTTAATGGTCAACACTCTAGGTCCTGAGAAAATGAAAAACTTAGATAGTCGATATTTAGCTTTAACCTGGAGTTTTGATTACGAGCCTGCGGCTTCAGCTGAAAGTATTGCTCCCAAAAGCTTAAAGGTCGATTGGCAAGATCTCTTGGCATCTCTTCAAAATGATCCTTTTGAACATCAAAATGAACAAAAGCTCAAAGATCATTTTGAAAAATTAGGACAAGCACGCCTCGCTCTTTACTTTCAAGGTAGACTCTCAGACGAAAGGAAAACACAGTGATAAAATATTTCATTCTCATTTTCATTTTTACTTCTTTCGCATGGGCGAAGACGGAGTCTAAAAAGAGTCAAAAAGAAGATTTTGATAGTCAGGTCGTTGAAGGGCAAATTTATCGGCCTGAGCTCAGTGTCGTCACGGGGGACAATACCGGGAATAGTCTCGGACTATTGCGCTTAAGAAATGATTTTGAAGATCACATTAAAAATGAAAAGGGCGAGATCATTCAATGATTAGAATTCATGATGAAAATGGAGATCTCGCGAGAGTGATCGCATCAGGTGAGGAAGACGTTGCTTTTTTCGATACCTATGGATTTGTAACCGATGCAAGTCTCGCGAGGCGAGAAAAAATGAGGACTTCGAGTGGAGTGACGCCAAAGCCTCAAGATAGCCGATTTAAATTTCAGGTCTCGAATAAAGCGGGTGGCCTCGAAATGAAAGCTTTGAGTCAATGCAAAGTCGAAAAGACGGATACTCAAAAATGGAAGTTACACACAAAATTAGGAATTTACTCTGTCGAGAGTATTCAGCCACTTACTCTCCTGCCATTCATTATTGAAGAGCCAAAAAGAAATCGCGTAAACAGCCTCATACCAGCTTTAGTGGGCTGTTTGATTGTTGCGGCAGTGGTTTCTATTCTCGTTTTCAGAAGTACTTCAGAAAATGAAACGAAAGCTCAAGATGTGCCACCAGAGATTTTGCCGGTCGTCGTACAAAGTTTTCAGCCAAAAATAAAGGTAAGTGAAGTCGAACCTAAAAACCAAGCGCTAGATAAAAAACAAAAAGTGCAAAAAGCTCTCACTCAAAACTTGGGCTTTTTAAAACTTATGGGTAGAAAAGATTTAAAAAAAGCAATGGGTGGGTTGCCGACTGATGTTGCGCATGCGACTCCAGGTGCTGGCCCAGGTGGGGATGCAGGAAGCGGCGGAGAGCTTTTGGTTGGGTTAGGTCAGGGCCTTCACAAAACCAGCGTCGGAAACTCTGGAATGTCAGGTCTCGGAGGACTTGGTACAAAAGGTGCCGGCGGTGGCGCTGGTGGATATGGTGACACTGACATGGGGTCAGGAGCTGGAAGGTCGATATCTGCAATTCCGCTTTCGCAAGATTCGGTCGTGAGCGGTGGATTAGATCGCTCACTCATTCAAGCAACGATCCTGCGATATCTCAGTCAGGTGAGAGCTTGTTACGAAGAGGGGCTTAAGCGAAAAGCTGACATGATCGGACAGGTGACGATGGATTTTGAAATTAGTGGCCGCGGCACAATTAATTATAGTCGTGTTCAGCGTTCATCGCTTGGTGATCGCGACGTTGAAAGCTGTATTTCGTCGAGAATGACAACTTGGAAGTTTCCGCTGCCTCGTGGCGGAGTGAATGTAAAAGTCAGTTACCCATTTATGCTTCGTCCAGTTACCTCATAAAAGGAGTTTAAGTTTTGAGAAATTTATTTGCTTTAACATTTTTTTTGATTTTTTTAGGATGTAATGAAAATCCATACAAGGATATGGCGACAACGACTCCAACTGGGCGTGTAGAAACAAAAGAAAACGACCTGCCTCAAAGGCAGCCCGTATCGGTTGAATTCAAAATGTTCGGGGAGCTTTCAAAGACGATAACTGAGGACCAAGAGATTGTTCAAAAAATAGAGATTAAAAACTCAGCTCATCCGCACGGTCCTTTTCGTGTTTTCTTAGATGGCTTTCCGTCAGGAACTTCAATACAGATGAAGACTCCTTCAAGTTGTGAAATTCGCTTTAAACCGGGCTACGATTTCGTCGTGGGACCAGAAAACCGCAACGTTGAGGCCTTCGTTCATGCACTTGATCAGGATGATCACGCGATATCGGCCAAGTTGACGTGGACCATAACAAATAATTATCTCGCGCCACTCATTATTGGACCGTCTCGAATTTTGCAATCTTCGGTCGTGAATTTTACTTTGATTGCTGAAGATCCTAATGGCGAAGTTTTTCCCGACTGGAAAATACTAGACGTTAAGGGGCTAGGAAATATTAAGGGTTACGAAGTGCAAATTCAGCCCACTCGAGCCCAACCTCATCCAGCCACTGAGTTTGATGTCGTATGGACGAATGTTCCGCCTGAATTATTGGGCAGGACTATTACTTTAAAACTGCGAGCTTGTACATCGAGCTCAAAACTTTGCTCGACTCAAGCGGTACAGGTTCAACTTGTGAATGCGAAGGGAGGCGAACAATGAGATATGTTTTTGTTTTCGCCATTCTCATTCTCAGTGTATCAAGTCTATCGGCCAAGGATTTACAAAATGAGCTCGACTCGCTCAGTGTAAAAGAGCCGATAGCAGACCCGAGCATCAGAGAGAAACTTTACACAATCCAGCCACGTGTTATCGAGTTAGGGCACCGAATTGAATTTTTATTAGGTGGCGGCCAAAATTTTACCGGCGATAGCCTTTTGACAACTAGGCAAGTCTCGCTCGAGGCTCAATATCATTTTGACAATGATTGGTCGGCCGCTTTTGCGATTAGTAAATTAAATAATCAATTTACTTCTTCAGCACAAAGCCTCGTATCCAACCAACAAATTGTACCTGATGTCGATTATACACGTGATCGCATGGAAGTACGTTTGCAACGAAATTTATTTTACGGAAAGATTCGTCTTGCTTTAGATTCAGCACTTTATTTCAACCAGTACGTAGCTGTGGGTTTGGCCAATAACAGACAAAACTCTGGTTCTCATTTAGGGCCGCTTATCGATGTTGGATTCGCGCATTGGATTGGCACGAAGGGATCTTTTCACTGGGGATTGAAAGATTATTATTATAGTGAAAGACAGTTTGATTCAACCGAGCCACAACATAATGTATATGGCTACATGGAATTAGGTTACCTTTTATGATACTCTTTATAATCTTTTTTAAGTTCATGGCATTTGGTGCAACCCAAACTACAGGTGAACATTTGTTAGCTTCAGCTAGGGCGAGCTATGCTAAAAAAGATTATGTGAATGCCTCTTTAGATTATAAGGCCATACCCAAATTAACTCCGCAGTACTTTATTTCCAGAGAGGAGTTGGCGTGGACCTATCTTCAACAGGGAGATTGGAGCGCTTTACGAGGATTGCTCGTTCACGTGAATAGTAGCCTTATCCCTTTAAAGTTTCGACTTGAAGCCCGGGTTCTTTCCGCGATCGGATATTTGCATGATTGCGATTACAAACAAGTTCAGCAAGAGATTCAAAATTTTCAAACGGAAATGCTTCCTTATGCCAAGAAAATTGAGCTCGTTCTAAATGGCAAACAAAGTTTAAATCAAAAGCAAAAAATCGAGTGGAAAAATCAAGAGAGTTTAGTGTATGAAGCTATCACTAAAATGCGCTTTGTAAAAATCGAACTTCTCAGTCAGCTTCAGCGACTTGAAAAGACCCGAAAAAAGCAAAATATTCTTGCGGAGACTCATCAAATAAAAGCTTCTAGCAATGAAGTCGCCTTTAATGAAATTAATAATGTGCATGGAAATAGCTGGGTATATCCCGCGGACAAAGATACTTGGAGCGACGAACTGTTTTTAATCCGCGCTCTGCCAAATTCTCAGTGCCAAGCTTCGGAGAATAAATGAAAACAAAAACGAGTTTTGCATTTGTTATTTGCGTACTTTTATTAAATGGCTGTCGTGGTTCTGACCACTTTGACAGAGTCGTGAGTCCAGCTCCTGAACCAATTCCAATTCCAATTTCTGAACCAGAAAAAGAATCTCAGCCTGCTCAGCCTTTGCCAGAACCAATGAAATATCCTTTGCCGAAAGCTAAGCGTTCAGAAAATCAATGCTGGGAAAATCGTGACTTAAGGTTTTTAAAGGGCTGTTGGCATCTAGGAGAAAAGCGAGCCATCCGAATTTTTAAAGGAGATCAGCCCTATCCGGGAACTCTTTCTGCTCTTCTCATTTGTTTTGATGACAGGGGAAATAGCACCAAATCAGAACTCAATTATTATTTTGATGGAGAAAGTCACATTTGTAATCCGCCAGAGAAGGCTTGGTTCAATAGTCGGGGACAGCTTATAATTGCAAGTCAGCAGCAAGTTGAGTGTACGAATTCGTTTTCATTTAATGGTGACGACGACCATACTTGCAATTATCTCACGAACGGAACGGCTGACTGTATCTATCGAGTTTTGAGTCAGGCGGACCATCCAGACAACGGAATGCATCTCTTATTGAAAAGGGCATCGGGCTCGACAGTGACCTGCCAAGACGATTTGAAGAATACGAAGTAAAAATTGCCCTTTTTTTGCCCTTAAATCGAATATAAAGAACTTGATCAAATGGAGCTATGTGATATGACCTTAAAGCTTCATTTCTATAGGGTCGCGTAGCTCAGCTGGATAGAGCAACTGCCTTCTAAGCAGTAGGTCTGTGGTTCAAGTCCACACGCGATCACCATT
>JAYUEB010000693.1:0-3139 GCA_043739525.1 Bdellovibrionales bacterium | reverse complement strand
TCAATACGCGCTTGATATATCCGATCCAAAATTATTCGGACTCTCTAGCAACCAAAGCGCGCATACAAGTTGAAACCGCAACCGAGACAAACTCGATTAGCTTTGATGCAGGCCTCACCTATGGCATTTTCAATTGGCTACGATTCTCTATCAGCGAAAATGTTCTTCTTACAAGCGGTAGTTTTTCAAATCTTCCACCAGCAACAACCTACAGTGAAGTCTATTCTCAGGGCCCATCAGATCCATTTTTCACATTGACCTCGCGAATTCTCGACCCGCATAACCTCGGCCTTTCGGCTGATGTTGCCCTTACAGTATCCCCAAGTAGCGGAAGCCACTCTCTAGGAAAGCCAGGCCAGCTTGGTGATAATTATAGAGGGTTCTCAAATACAAGCCTCTCCATTCCTGTCTTTCTCGCCCAACGCTCTAATGATATTGAAACACAAATCTCGGCCACTCAAAGCTCGCAAGGTGCCGCAACTGGGAGTACCCCTGCAAATTCTTACACGAGACAGTCGACAATTGTATACACAATGTCGCTTCTTGATCGTCTTCACTTTTCTTGGTTTTATTTGCAGGGAGGCATTGATTTAAGTTTACCTTATACGAATCAGCAAACAACCGGTGCTGCAGTTGTAAGACTCATTAGTTACCCGGCTGTATTCACGCAGCGCTTTCTTGCTGGCTTTCGTTTAAATCGTCGCGCAACGCTTGATATGGAGATCACTCATTCGGAATTTAATTTATCGACCAGCGCAGACGACGGCACTTCGACTGTTTCACAGCAAAGAAATACGGAATTCACTCTCCAATTACGTTTTGGAATTTAATGCCGTACACTTCGCTCATTGAGCAAATCTAACATCGCGTCTTCAGGATCTTGTTCCAATTTAGGTTCCTCGGGCTCAATGAGCTCCCAAATTTCTGACGAGCGAAATTCATTTCGATAGTAAAAAAAGAAGAAGGCACCAAACAGAATTCCAAGTCCAAAGCCAACGGCATGACTCAAATAACTAATGTTAGCATCAAATTTCTCAGGCATAAACTCAAGCATCGCTAATCCAAAACTTCGTAAAATTTTCTGACGCAAACTCAAGCCTCGCTCAATCCCAATATAGAGAACAAGCCAAAAAGCCACCATGAAATAGACCACTCCTGAAACTCCCAAAACAGAAACATCAAGTGGATAAATAGAAATGACAATAAAGTTGATGAGAGCGCCAACTAAAAAAGTAAAAAAGGGAAAGACCGCCAAGCCAAAATAATTCGAAAGCAAAGCCGCAAACGGAACAAAGAAAAGCGAATTTCCAAGGACATGATCCCAACTTCCATGAGCAAAAACCGCAGTAAATAAACGATAAAACTCATGCCTCTGAAAAACATCCGCACCACTAACAGCAAAAAAACTCTTAGCCGGAACCACCTGAGTCCAATCAATCCAAGAAACCAAAACAAACACTAACTGAAAAACCAAAGCCAAATAAAAGTAAGCGTCCTCAAGAGGACGAGACAAAAAAGATTTTTTAAGTCGCCATTTAGTAAGATCCATAAACCTAATTCTCAACCAAAATTTCTGGAACAGCTAGAAACAATGTGGGGCCAATTTCCCAAAGGTCAAGGCGTCCAAAAAAAACAAAAGCGATCATGAGGCAAAGCCAAGTGGGAGCGAAGCTAAGTGAGAGGCAAAAATGAGCCAACCCCAAAAAACCTAAGCAAAAAGCAGTCTTCCGTAGAGGCTAAATGAAACATCAGCTAAATCAAGTAAACGAAGGGATGTAGCATAAGCGAAATCCAAGAGCTGGTTGAGAACGTATGGAGGGGATTTAGGTTCTCTCCATACGATCTCGACCAATGACTGGAAAGACCAAGGCCCCGTTCCATTTGAGGACTTATGGCTTGCAAGTTGAAAATCTGAAGACAATGCTTGAGAAGCAAATTGCTAAAAGACAAAACAAAAACATCAAAGGAGTACGCATGAATTCAAATAAAACAGGAGTTTTAGCGAGACATAAAATCTGTGGCCAAATTCAAGCCATGTTTCTCGGGATCATATTAGTGCTTTCTACACAGCAGGCCTTTAGTTGGGGCTCTAAAGGACATGAAATTGTTGCCGGCGTAGGAGCAAGCCTTGCCGCACAAGGAAACGAATTTTGGGCACAAAATCAAGCAAGTATGGAACAACTTTCAACCGTTCCTGATCGCGTTTGGAAATCAACAAACTATAAACAAGAAGGCCCAAATCACTGGTTTCAAGGTGATGCTTACACTTCTGATGTCGGAGCCGGAACACTCTCTCAATTTCCGAGATCTTATCAAACAGCCGTTGGCCAAATGGGCGAACAAGTGATTGTTAAAAACGGAACAGCTCCGTGGAGAATTCAACAGTTTTACAGCCTCGCACTCGAAGCCTTAAAAAAAGGTGACGCCGATAGTGCAATTACTTATGCCGGAGTGATGTCTCATTATGTCGGCGATCTCTCACAACCTCTTCACGTTTCTGAAAATTACGACGGAGTTCAAACTGGTCAAAAGGGCATTCATAAATTTTTCGAAACAGACAACATCAAAGACAAAGAAGCCATTCAACAAGAAGTTGAAGCTCAAGCAAAAGTGCTTATCAACAATCAAAACTTTGTGAACATGATCAATGCAAGCCTGATGGAGCTTAGCTTCGCCGAGATCGAAAGATCACTCATGCACCGAGATGAAGTCTTGCAGAACGATCAACAAATGGGACGTAGCGGACAAGGCGCAGACGCCCAACTTCAACTTGCGATTGCTCGCATGGCAGATGGTGCCGCAACTTACGCAATTATTTTAAGTCGCTTGTGGCAAGAAGCTCAAGGCCAAGTGACAGCCTCGCAAGTTTCCGTAGGAGATCCATCATGGGTTGACATGGATTTTTCGGATGCCGCTCAACTGAGAATTCACCAAGCCCGCTTTATGACACTCGTTGATACCGACGGCCTAGCAGACGACTGCGAACTGTAAAAGCCACTCCCTAACACTTCGCAATTCGGCGTGTATATTAATGTTCAACACTGACGGAGCCCTGAGGCTCCGTTTTTTTTGGCGCAAATAAACGCCCAACTGTAAACTGCAAACTGCAAACTGAAACTGAAACTGAAACTGAAACTGA
>JAYUEB010000692.1:0-9439 GCA_043739525.1 Bdellovibrionales bacterium | reverse complement strand
ACTCACTGAGCTGAGGGGCCGGCAAGCTGGCAGCTGAAAATTGATGAGTTAAAAGTGAAGAGCGAGTTGCGCGGCTTTTGATTTATACTCTGACGCTCGTTGAATCCGATCAAAGATAGCATCCCATCTCGAGTCGTGAAGTTGATCATCTGAAATTGAATAATAGATAAATTCTGATCCCGATTTTTCGCTGATGCTTCTGAGCCGAGAGTAGAGCTCGCGAGCGGCTTGCTCAGGTTCACGAGAAAGTACAAGCTCAACACCCTTATCAAGATTGATCTGTGGTTGCAAAACTCCTTTGAGATCTTGAACCTTTTCATTTTTCATTAATACAGCAAAAGGCAAGCTGGGCACATAGTGATGAGGTGTATGGCCAGGAGATTTATTGCTTTGTTGTTTTTTAATCGCAACAGGGTGTGACCATTTTCGAAGAGCTGCTTCAAGTTCAATGACTCCAATTCGACCTGGTCTTAAAATCGAAATAGTATCTTGAGACGAATTGATTTCAAGTACTGTCGATTCAATTCCGATTTCGCATGGACCACCATCTACGACAAAAACGCTCTTGGATTTAAATTCTTGTCTGACATGGTGAGCTTCAGTTGGAGAGGTTTGACCAAATTTATTTGCACTCGGAGCCGCTAACGGACCAACCTGTGTGATCAGCTGGATGGCGGCTTCGTGATTTGGAAATCGAACTGCGACTGTTTCAAGGCCTGATGTGATGAGTGAGTTTACTGACTTTGCCTTTGGCAAAATGAGAGTGAGTGGCCCTGGCCAAAACGAACGAGCTAGAAAATCGGTGAGTGCATTCCATTCGGTTGTCAGAGATTTTGCTTGTTTCAGGCTCGCAACGTGAACAATAAGAGGATCGAAAAAAGGTCGCTCTTTTAAACTAAACACTTTTCGAATGGCATCTTCATTTTGTATGTCAGCTGCAAGTCCATAAACCGTTTCAGTTGGGATTGCCACAACTTCGCCTGACAGCAAAAGATTTTTGGCTTTTTCGAGATCTTGATTTGAAATGCTGATCATTCTGAACACAGTATACCACGCCAACAAAAAAGCGCACCATAAACAAATCACTTGCGGCGGTATCGCTTGGCTTTCTATAATAAGAAATGAACATTTTGAAAAAGGAATTTTGAAGTGCGAACAGATGATAGTTTTTGGAGAAAATGCAGTAGTTGTAAAATCCCAATCGAATTTAAAGCGAAACATTACGTTTGCAGTGTATCAACCTGTAATGCCTTAAGAACTGGTTACGTATTTTGTTCTGTTTCGTGTTTTGAAAAGCATTTGCCAGGAGCTCGGCATCGCGATGCTGGAGCCGTTGAAAAAATCGCAGGAAGTACTCCTTATACTGCCGATGAGCCAGCACAAAGTAGTCCCCAAAGAAAGATGGCTATCTCAAGCCCAGTTGGAACAAGTGTTCAGTCTAAAAATCCAATTCCTAAGGATATTTTAATCGTTGCTTCAAAGCTGAAGGATTACATTAAAGCGAGATCCGACATGAACGCTTCTCAAGGAATCATGGAAGTGCTGAGTGATCAAGTTCGTAGACTCTGTGACGATGCAATTGATCGCGCTCGCGTGGCGGGTCGAAAGACAGTATTAGATCGAGATTTCGAAGCATAGATATCTCACCATGCTTCGAAGAATGGACTTCAAAAGAACAAAAATTAGCGAGCCGCTGGAGTTGGCGTTGGGGTCGGAGTGCTAGCAGTGCCTCCTGCTGGAGATGCTGCTGGTGCCGCCGCCATAGCTGCATCTGGAGCTGTGCTTGCTGCAGGAGCAGGTGCCGCTTCAGCCGCTGGTGGAGCAGCAGGTGCCGCTGGAGTTTCTTCTTTTTTTGTACAAGAAACTGCCGCTAAAAAGATAACAGAAGACAATAAAAGTTTTTTCATGAGAATCCTTTCGATGAAAGTCTTAAGGTCTTTTGTTCACATAAATAAAACACCTTAAAACAGAATACGTAGACGCTAGCACAAAATAAAATGGGGGCCAAATACTAAATCAGGCAATTGTTAGTAAATAATTAAGAGATGAAGGGCGGGGCATTTTATTTTTTGAAGTCAAAACCGATCAGAAAAATTTCAAAGCTGCGTGTTCGAGTTCCTTTTGGCTTAAAGATTTCAACTTTGCCAAAACTTTTTTTAAGCTCTATTCGAAACTTTTGAAGCTCTCCACTCTGAAAAAATTTGCAAACGAAACTTCCGCCAGTTCTTAAATGTTTTCGCCCCACAAAAAGAGCCATTTCGCAGAGCTCAAACGAGCGCGCTTGATCGACACTGCGAATTCCGGTTGTGTTAGGAGCCATGTCAGAAAGAACCGCATCAAGTTTTTCAGGCATTTCAAATGATTTTAAAAGTTCTTCAACATTGCATTTTAGGATATCTTCTTGAACAAAGCGGGCATTTGGTAGTTTGAGATCAACCGCAGTTAAATCAAGGCCTAAAAGTCTGCCATTTGTTCCGATTTTTTGAGACGTATACTGAGACCACGAGCCAGGCGCAGCTCCCAAATCCAAAACCTGCATGCCCGGTTTGAGGAGCCGAAACTTTTGGTCAATTTCTTCAAGTTTAAATACAGAACGAGCCTTAAATCCTTGCTCTTTTGCCTTCTTAAAATAGTGATCCTGAATCTTGTAAGACAAATTTAAACTCCTAGAAAAGAAGCAAAGCTACCACAAAAATGAAGCTAATGACAGAAGAAGTCCTCTTGGAAAAACAGTCTGCGGGCAGCGGTCCGCTGTTAGCAGTTTCTCAGTCTCAGGGTCTCCGGTGGGGCTTTGGAAATACGAGAGCTAGGTGCCAAATCAAAAGGGTCGTTTTAGAGGGGGAATCGGTGTTCTCCGGGAGGCACCTCGAACAAGCGGGACGCGTTTTTTCGTGCTTAACGCGAAAAATGTTCGCGAGGGCAGGAGCCCGAGTGCATCCCGGAGAACACCGATTCCCCCTCTAAAACGGCATAGACGCTGTCTAACAATTTACAGCCTACCAACCTCCAGATCCAAGCTATTGCCTTACCATCTCGCATTGGGATTGCAATTGCTTGAGATCATTAAGTCTATAATATTTTTTGGAGTCGAATATGAAAAGTCTATTTGCCACCCTCAACGCGAGTTTAAGTTCGAAATTTGTACTCGTCTTGTTTTTAGGAGCGGTTCCATTCATTACGAATTGCTCGAAATACGGCGAATCAAATAAGCAAGCTCCGCTTCCACCGCTAGCCCCCAAGGCTGCGCCAGCAGCTGCGAAAGTCGTAACTCCGGCTACGACGAAATCAAATGGTGTCGCTGGAAAAATGACAGATATCGATACTAAAACCACAAGTGACTCAGTCCCAACAAGCTCGAATGCGACAAAACAGTCGGATTCAGCAAGTATTAGTCTAGTAAGAGACTTTCACGATACAACGCCAACAAATCACGTCTATACAATTGGTGGTGGATGTAATCCATGTTCGGCTCAAACCCAAGTTCAACAGGCAATACCTGTGCAAACAGTTGCTTGCCCAGGCGGCGATTGTCATAAAAGCTGGTTTACTCAAGCCTATATGTCTCCAGTTCAAAATGTTGACATCTTATTTGTGATCGATAGCAATGAGCTTTTAAAAGATCAAAGATTTATGATGTTTCATCACATCGAATCTTTCTTGAGTCATCTTCCAACGAATTTGAATTATCACTTTGCGGTTTTAAATACTCAAGATGCAAATGGATCTCTCTACAATGCGGCTAGCAATCTTAATAAAGTGGTCGTTGCTGATCTGACATCTCTTAATCCAGAAGATCGTGATCGTACTTTTGAATCGGCAAAACAAGACATTTGGGATCGCATCGCGACTTTAAGTACAACTAACTTTATTGGAACTTCAGAAGTTATTTTGAAAAAGCTTGAATTCGCAATCACTTCTCCTGAGCTTGATAAAAACCAAGCTCTCGGATTTTTTAGACCAGATGCAGGGCTTGTTGTAGTTTCGTTAACAGATGAGAAGCTTTCAAACCAAACCCCTCATCCTGAGTGTTCCGATCTTGCTTTCCGCCTCTATCAAAAAATGGAAAACATGAAGGCGTCTCAAGATATGAACCATATTCGCCAAATTCTTCCGATTGAGATGATTGGTTTTGCTTACTTAACTGATGAGAATGGAATGAACTATTCTCAAAAAGTTCATAATTCAGATTTGCTTGAGTTGTTACACTTAGCTGACGGTGTGGTGTTTGATCTTGCTCGTGCAAATGCAAACAAAGAGCAAATGAAAGCCGACCTTCGATTTTCTGGAGATCAAGTATTCAATATGTGGATGAAGCGTCGTTTTCAACTTACGACTCAATCTGCCGATCCAAAATCAGTTTGCTTTATTGCGAATAATCAGCTCCTTCCGACAAGTTTTGTTCCTGAGTTAAATGAGATTCGTGTGGATTATAAAGCGATCCGCGCAAGTGAAGCAAATGCAACTGGCGGAAGCTCAACAGCTGTTCTTTGGTGTGAAAACGGTCAGCTTGATAATAATTCACAGCTCAACAAGTATCGTGTAAATGATTCTTGTATCGATTTAGCTGCTAAATTTAATCAACAATAATTAATTCGAGTCCGTGCTGATATGTTTGCGCGGACGTCGATATTTCTCGCTTGTCTTTGAGACAACATCATCGACTTCATCTTTCTTATCGTCTGAGGTTTCAGTACTTGGCTTTTTAAGCTTTGCCGGTAAAGCTTGAGTTGTTTTCTTTTTCGTAAGAGTCTTTTTGGGCGTGGGCTTCTTCGGTTGCTTTTTCTTTTTAGGAGCCACGACTTTTTCAGTAGACTTCAAAATAGGTCTCTTAATTTTTTTAGGCGTTTCTTTGGGCGGTGAAGTTTCAATCGTTTTCATGCTCGAATCAATATTTGGAATTGATTTCGCGTCAGGAACATTCAAGCTATCTCGATAAATCTTAAATTCAACTCGCCGATTAAGTGCACGACCTTGATAGTTGTTGTTGCTCGCAATCGGAAGACTGAGGCCGTAGCCCTTTGCCTCAATTTTTTCTGCCGGAACTTGATCGCTCTTAACCAAATAAGTTTTGACGGCCTCGGCCCTTCTTTGAGAGAGACTCAAATTGTAACTTGCACTTCCAACTGAGTCGGTATGGCCCGAAATAATAAGTTTATTAAACACAGGCGGCTTATTGAGATAGCGCGAAAGTTTATCGAGAGTTTCTTTGCTGTCGGCCTCGAGCTGATCAGAATTAAATCGAAACAAGACATCTTTTACTACAAAAGTTTCGATTGGAAGTTTCGGTGTTCCTTCGAAGGGATCAAAGGGCAAATTATGATCAATTGCGGGAGTGAGGTCCGCCTCGGTAATCGGAGTCGGTGGCGGAGCATCTATTTGTTGAACCGGTTTACTTCCAAACAGAGGGCCGAAGCTAAAATTAACGCCTGCGTAGACTCGCCAGTCTGGATCGGCGTTACCACGAATAATTCCTGCGCCACCACCAGCATGAATGGCTAAATTTGTTGTCAAATCGTGTTTGAGTCCAATAAGACCTTCAAGTGATGATTCGTAGCGATCGGTATTGTAATCTGTTGATTGAACGGGAGCTGCACCGAAGACCTCGCCAATTAATTTGGTATCGATTGAACTAAACAGATAACTTGCGGCGACCGAGGCAGTATACTGACTGCTAAAGGGCGCGATTCCAAGGCTTGTGATCGCAGCTCCTGGCTGTCTGATGCGATAGCCAAGGTTGGCCCCTAAAACAACTTTTTCAATAGTGACATGTCCTGCAAGTTCTAAGTTGTAGATGGGGTTATTAGGTGTGCCTGTAAACGGACTGTTTTGAATCAGTGGAAAGGTAATAGAAAAAACCGCAGCAAGTGCGTTTTCAGTGTCTCCTAAGAAACGCAGTTTGGTATTGGGTCGAACTTCTGTAATGCCGATTTGCTCAAATTGTCCATGAGGCTGATCTGAATCGATGCTTTGGCCGATTACTGAGGGCATCGAAACGCCCATATCCCAACCTTTCATGAGACCGACGCCAAAGTTGAGATCGAGACCCGTCAAACTATCGCGAAAGGTGTTAGATGGATAACCATTTAATGCTGTAAAATAAGGAAGCGTATTGACCGCATAATTAACAAAGACTCCAAGATTGAAGACTCCGGGTTCAAGTGTATTGGCGGATTGAACGGTTACGAAATCAAGACCGCTCGTGATAGGTGCGAAATTTTGTAGATCGCTACCGACGATATTTCCATTGGAAGATGCCGACCAAACGAGCAAAGAAAAAATGTAAAAAGCTGCGAGCTTGCAATTGAAAAATGCTCGAATCATATGTTGCTGCCTCTACTTGTTAGTGCCCCACGGAAGTGAGGTGTTTGTCAATCTTTGAAGACTGAGATTTATTGCTTTGTGTCCAGGAAAACTTGATGAGCTAAAAAAAACTTTGCACAAAAGACAGGACTCAAGAGATATTTGTTCCTTATGAGTAAATCGATCCTCTTTCTATTGCTTTCTGCCTTTATATTCTCGGTTGTTCTAACTGGGGTCTTTGCTGAGGCAGCTGACGAAATTTCAAGGGCACCGAGTTCGAGTGCCGTGAAATCAACGAACAAAAGCGATAAATGGTTTTTTTATTTTGGAGTCGGCATTGTCCCTCAACCTAAATTTGATAGCGGAATACAATCGAATATCGATAGCGGAAAACAGACTAATTCCTGGTCAGGTGAGTACGGTGGTGTGCTTGAACTTCCAGGAATTTACTATCGTGTTGGCGAATCAACAGTTGTTGGCTTAATCGGAAATTTCATTTTTGAAAATTACGCTCGTGATTTTCGCGATGGGCAAAGCCTCGGCTACGATACCTATAATATCTCGGCAAGTGCTATGACTTCAACGGGGGATCAGCCTGGGATAGGTTATTTTGCGAGACTCGATGTTGGGCCTTGCGACCTGGTCCAAATTTCTGAAACTGCAAATGTCTACAACCGAAGTTATTTTCCAGGAATCTTTGAGCAGTTAGCGCTCGGTTATGGATTTCAATCTTCAAGTAATACGCGTATGCTCGTTCATCTCAATACTTTTTATGAAAATGTAACCGATCACTATCAAACAGGTATCTCAGTCAACCTCGGAATTTTCCTGTGAGATATCTTAAAGTTTTGCTCCTTTTTTCACTTTGTTTTCAAACGGCGATGGCTGAAGATATCAACAACGATATGGCAAAGCCTGGGTTGTTTGATGTCGTCACAAATATCCCTCAAGATATGACTTTATGGTGGCAAGAAACTTTCAATAAAGAGAATGTTCCAATGCTCATGGGAGTGTTAGGGATGACCACCATTGGGACGATGACCGACTACGAAACGTGGCAGGCAGTAAGGCGTCCCTATCTGGAAAGTGGCAGTTTTAAAAAATTCTCGGATTACGGCGAAGTCATTTCAAATGGCAATTTTCAGGTCGCGATGACTGCAGGCTTTTTGCTTTTGGGCACCGTCACAACCAATCATCGAGCGCTACGAACAGGCGAGCAGATATTAGAAGCTCTTTTGGCGAGCGGTATCGTCGTGCAGGTAATGAAGCATTCAACGGGTCGTGAAAGTCCCGTCAGTTCAAATCAAAGAGATGGACATTGGAGTGTGTTTCCAAATCAAGCTGCTTATATGAAAGATTATCAGAGTCACGATGCTATGCCATCAGGACATCTTTCAACTGCAATGGCTGCATTCATTGTTGTACAAGAAAATTATCCTGAACAGACTTGGATACCATGGGTTGGTTATCCAGTGATGGGATGGGTGTGTGTCGGACTTGTTGCCAGTGGTATTCACTGGTGGAGCGATTTCCCAATTGCCGCGGCTCTCGGCTATCATTTCGCTCGAATCGTGACACGAAATAATTATCCTCATCCAGAACTTGAAAAAGCCTCATTTTTTCACCCCGATATTATGCCCGCCTTTACTGAAGTCGGCGAGCCACTCGTGGCCGCTAGGTGGAGTTGGTGAAAAGTCGTTTTATTTTGGCTTTGGTCTTATTAGTTTCAGTGATGACTCACGCTAAAACTTCTGATCGCGAAGATGAGTACGACTCGAAATATTGGTGGAGTGACATGATATCGCCAGTGACAACTCGTGCGGATCGCGGGCTCTATGCTGGTTCTGTAGTTACGCTTTTGACACTTGAATTTGAACACGCGACCGGCGATCAGTTTGGCAAAAGTACGGCGCATACTCAGCCACTTGGAGGCTCATCAAAGTTCGGCAATCTCATGGGGCAATTGATACCTAATATTGCCTACTCGCTTGGAATGGTAGGGGCTCATTACATTTACAATGATCCCGAGATGAAAGAGCTTTCTCTTTATCGAGCTTACTTCATGTTTGAAACCTCATTGTATGCCACGCTTGTCACGTCGATTTTAAAATATACCGTCAATGAGCCCCGACCTAACGGCTCGAATACGCAATCTTTCCCGAGTGGACATGCGACGACTATTTTTGCATTTGCCGGAGTCGTAGGTCTTGAGCATGAATGGTATTACGGAATTCCTGCATATGGACTTGCAGCCTTTGTTGGCTTTAGTCGTATCAACGATAATATGCATTTTCTTCACGACGTTATTGCCGGTGGTACTATCGGACTTAGTTACGCGTTCGGAATTTGGTTTAATCGCCATCAGAATGAAACCAAAACTAGTTTTGATCAGCAGCTCTTCATTTTACCTACAGAAGATCTCTCCGGCAGTGTCATTTCTTGGCAAAAACATTTTTAGACTATTATAGATTTTTGAGACAGCGATCATGTTGATAAAAATATTTCTCCTAGCGCAAGTCCTTTTTACTTCGTCTTTTGTTTTTGCCGAAAAAACTGGAGAGGATTTTAACTTTCATGTGCAGTCGACAGTTATTACCCAAGCGCATGGAGAGTTCGCGAGTCCCTACACAGGTAAAAATAGTTTCGCGTCGAATGAGCCTTCAGCGACTAGTTATACTCTGACACTCTATTTAGGAAAACGCCTTTTCAAAAATACAGAAATTTATGTAGATCCCGAACTGGCGGGAGGTTCGGGCTTAAGTCAAACACTCGGTATTGCGGGCTTTCCAAATGGAGAGATATACCGAGTTGATAATGCCAGTGCTAAATGGAATCTCTCTAGGCTTTTCTTAAAGCAAAATTTCGATTTTGGAGTCGAAAGAGAAAATGTTGAGACCGGCCAAAATCAACTCGCCGGAACATCTTCTGTTCATCGGATGACCTTCGTTCTTGGTCGTTTCGCTTTGGATGACTATCTCGACAAAAATGCCTACAGCCATGAACCACGAACTCAATTTATGAATTGGGCTTTAATGGATTATGGTGCTTGGGACTACGCTGCAGATACACATGGATATACTTGGGGACTCGTGCTGGATTACAACGAAAAAACTTGGGCCATTCGCTATGCTCTCGCAAT
>JAYUEB010000691.1:0-9440 GCA_043739525.1 Bdellovibrionales bacterium | reverse complement strand
AGAGGATAGTAAGTCCTACTTGCAAGTTGCTGCATCAATAAAATAAGTTCATTTTCAAGATTAAAATTAAAAGAGATTACAGAGTTTTTGGCTTTCTTTCCGCGCATTGATTTTTTTGCAGCGAGCAGTAAATTTTCAAAGGTAATAATTTTGCAATAAAGACTACCGTGTCTTTTCATGGTCGTCCTGCTGCTGCTTCATCCAACCGCCGAGCATTTTTCCAACTTCATTGATAAGAAATGAAGAATGTTCGTAAGATTTTCGAGAAAGGAATTTCAGCTCAAAGCAAATCCTCATTAAAATCCGAATCTTTTCAAGGCTCATATTCGCCCGTCGCAAGACGACACCTTTATTTTTACTGTATCTGGCTTCAACAAGGTCTTCCACGGTTTGCAAAGCTAAATTTGTTAGTCTGTCAGAGAAGTTAAATCGAGCTTTTTTAGGGAATCCATCTAACGTAACCAGGAGCCACTTTAAAAAATCCATCCATTTGATGAAAATAGGCAGGTCTTTTTTTGAATCTGATTGAAGCTCTTTTTGATCATGCTCCATCTGTTTTCATTTCAGTCGTCTCTTGCGGAGGCTCAATATTTATTTTTGAAATCGACAAAACTTCTTCGCCGTATTTTTGAGCTTTGCCTTTTCCGATTCCGTCGATTTGTGTCAGTTCTGAAATTGACTGGGGTCTCTTTTTTACAATCATGGCCAGTTGTTGATTTGTAAAAAGGATATAAGGGGGAACACCGTCTTTTTTGCAGCGCTGTGATCTCCAATCGCGAAGGATATTAAATAGACCCATGTCGGACTCGGTTAATAGCTTCTTCCACTCTTCATCCTGATCGCGCTTTTCTTTTGTTGGAGCTTTCGCCTCAATTTCTGCCCGGTGAGGGAAGTACCTAAAAACAAAGGTGATGTAAGGGACATCATTTTTGACAAAATGATAATCTGTCACTGAAATGACTTCCTTATCTTTTATAAATTCGCGGACTTCGTCATCGTTGAATCCTCCATAAATTGAATCAAAAGATAAAGATATGACCTTGATTAGCATGAACTTCCCCTCTGGTTTTGCTTAAGCAAGAGGTATCATCGCTGTATACTGTTTAGAATAGATATTTTTTACCGGGAGAATGGGAATGTGGACGTTTATCTGCGAATGACAAAACAACCGGCTGAATCGGCTCATCAAAGTTCAAACTCAAGTGAGATATAAATTTATTTTTATTTACGCAGAGCAAAATGGAGGACTTTCAAAAAAAATCTTTGGCTTACGCCAAATGAGTTTGAGGACTCAGGCCGCGCTTACAGCGGGCCTTCATTTTTCCTCAAACTCATTTACCTCCAGCCATTCAAGGGTAAAAGGTAAAAAGAGCCAAGGGTTACGGGCTAGTCCTCACGAGGCGGAAACCCACAAAGTGGTTACGATTCCCAGGCCCGCGGCTGCCGCGATTCCCGGAACGCAAGCACCGCGCATTGTTGAACCAACTACCGCCACGTCTGACGCGGTCAGAGCCCGGCGTAGTAGGACCTTGTGGATCTTTTCCACCTTTAAGCGTTCCGTCATACCAATCTTTATTCCACTCCCAAACATTACCCTCAAGATCATAAAAGGGTTTTCCATCAATCATACGTGGTTGAAGTGTTGCCACAGCATGAGTTTGATTACCAGAGTTTCCAGAAAACCAAGCATGGTTCGGGACATCAGACTCGTCATCACGGTCAAAGTGCGTCTTATTGGCGTGACCTCTGTTTCGCATCACAAATTCCCACTGCGCCTCAGTTGGCAAATCATAAACGTCGCCCTTTTTATGGCCCGGAATAAGTTTTTCTAATAGCTCCTGAGTTTTTGCATCACCTGAACTAGATAAGCGGTTAAGACCGTCAATATATCCTTTGACGTCATCCCAACTCACTTGCTCAACCGGATGATCTGCCTTCATCTGAACGTCAATGCCTTCAATATTAACCGTAGTACCATCTGTCCCAGTTTTAAAGTTGGACGGATTGATTTTATCAAGATCTTTTTCGCCCATGGCGATTTTTAATCTTGCCCACATCATCTGAGTTACTTGCGTCGCCATCATTTCAAAGGGCTTGGTGATTTCAGTGCTAACCTGAGATCCAATCTCACCCATCATAAATTTTCCAGGAGTGATTTCATGGAAAGTCATTTTCTTTGCTAAATTAACGGGATCAAGGGCTTCTTTGACAACTTTTTTCTGCTCTTCTTTTTTCTTATCCTCAACTTTTACATTTTTAGAACTTTCTGTTTGAAGTTTTAAAATATGTTCTTTCATTTTTTCTCTTAAAACCTCACGAGTCATAAGATGATGTTCTTCGAGATACTTAATAAGCTCTGCCTCTTTTTTGCTGTAATCTTGCTTTAATGCCGTTAGCTCCAAAGAGGTTAAACCTTGGGCTTTCGCCGTTTCAAGTTTCAGTTTGAATCTTGATAAGTTTTCAATCGATAAGCCAATGGCTTTTTGAATGTCTGCGGTAACCTTAGTGCCAATGGTGCTTGGAAATAAATCAGGATACTTTGTGATCTCAGATTTATACTCGGTCATAAAATCTTGAGCGACCGAATTTGCAACCTGAACATAGTCCTTAGCCTCATCAAGCATCATTTCTAAATGAAATCTGACCCTTGAATCCAAAACCCCAGAGGACAGCAAGCGCTCAATGACTTGAGAGTCATTCTTAAACTCTAAAGTGCCATCATGATTAAAAGAACTTACGATTTTTTGCGGAGCCCAATAACCCAGACCTTCAAAGAAAAGATTGAGGTCTTTCATTTCAATGGTGGTCTTCATATCTTTAAACGCCACACCCTGCATCAGCTGATGAACGATAAAGCGGGCTTTAAATTGATCAATGAGCTTAATGAAGGTTCGATCTGAAGCGCTTCCACTGGCCGCGACATAATAATCAGGGAACTCTCGCGGGTCCATTTTACTAGCTTTGCGGGTTTCTTCTTCTTTTTTTATTCTTAAAGCTAAGAACTTCTCATGAATTTTTGCTAAAGATTCTTTAACGGCGGGACTTTCAAATTCAACTTGGTCGACGAGGGGCTTAAGCTCGCCAACAGCTAGAAGTCCCTTCCAGTTTGGAGAAATCCCTTTTTCAAGATTTGATAAAAACTGTGTTAAGGCTTCTTCCGATGAAATTTTGTTGGAAACATAGACTTTATTCGGCGCGCGATCCATCACCGCTTCGCCCGTTGATCTGTCTTCGTGATAAGAATCTAAAAACTCGCTTGGCATTTTATTGGATGTTAACACAGCCGTTCTAAGCGCCGTTTTAATCACTTGATTCCCCGCAAACACTTCACGCTCATTCAAAATGGAAAGAAGTGCCGTGATAGTTTGGGGATTTGCCTTATCCACCTCATCTAGGATCGCAAAAATAAATTTTTCTGAAGCTAGGCTTGTTGAAGTTTCAATTTCTTCTTTTCCTTCATTGAGCTGCTTTTCAATTTTTGGAAATCCCACCAGCACGCCTTCGGGCAGAAGCTTGTGAAATTGCAATAAAAATCTTCCAAAAACCTTTGGCTTTTCTTGGCGCATCCGCGCAAGAACTGCGTGAATAAATTTCTGATCAGCTTTTTTACTTGTTAAGACCTTAACCGTAAAGGCATCGATTTGATCCGCATTAAGTTTTTTTAGCTCTGATTTTAAGATCACTTCAGCCAAAGCTGTTTTTGCTCCGCCGGGAGGACCAAAAACATACAAGTGATTTTCAGATAAAATTCCGGTCAAGTGAGCTTCAATTGAATAATCAAGCTCTACGAATCTTTGTTTTAAAGCGCGCACCTCATAAGTCATCCAGTCGTAGTATCTGCCAACTCGTTCGCTTGAGGGAGCGGTCAACATCTCTCGTCTGAAAGCTCGGATTTCTTTAGCTGACCTTGGGGGAAGTAATTTTTGTGCCACTTGTTGAGGTCTTTGATGATCTTTATCAAATTGCTGATTCAGGGTTTCTGCAAATTGCCCAAGATCTTGTTTGATGCTCTCTAACTCTTTTTGTGTTCTCTCTTTCACGGTCCCTTTTGCAAGCAACTTATCAATGGCTGATGAATCCACTTCAAATTGGGGCCGAGTCAAATCAACTTTATTTGAGGATAGCAGTTCGTTTAATTTTCCATTGATAGAATTTAAACTATTCTCATCCACCACGTAGTCATGAAATTCTGAAGATTTGCTTTGTAAAATCCACTTTTGGCTTTCTAACTTCAAGACAACTTGAGTGTTCCCCTCAAGATCTTGCAGAAAAAGTTTTCCATCATAAGGAGAATATTCGGCTTGAAGATCTGATTTTATGCCAAGATCAGAGACAATTCGAACGCCGCCGGAGACGATTTTTCCATCTTTTATTTCACTCGCTTTAAAAGTTTTAAGCCTTACTTGCGATGGACCCACATAAAGGGCACTTTTTGCGAGCAACGCCAAATCTTCTTTTTTCGGTACAAGTCTGACTTGGTCAAATGGCACTCCTTGCATCAATTGGTGAGCAACAAGGGAGGCTTTAAATACTTGAACCATTCTCCGAACAGATCGATTAGAAAACTGGTTAGCCGGAAAATATTCACTTTCTGATTCTCCATACCTAACTTCAGTTCGTGATTTATCAGCTTTCACCGTGACATATCTATCAAAGGATCTTGCGATTTCCACAATTTCCGCCATCATTTCATCTGGGATCTTTACTTTATTCACCAAGGCATCTAAATCACCCAGCGGTAGGCTGATTTTTAATTTTTGTGGGTTTTTAACCAAGTCATACATCGCAATTGTTTCCCGCGATGAGAGCTGTTGATTAGGAATATGAATTTTAATCGCCATTCGATCTAAAAGCGCTTCGCCGGAGGGACGATCCGAGTAAAATCCTTGGATAAACTCGCCCGTTGTCTTATTAGATGTAAAAACACCGCTTGATAAAATACTGTCTACAACTTTTGAACCCAAGAAAGCTTTTCGTTCATTAAGAACAGATAAAAGGGCATTTAAAACTGCGGGATTTGATTTCTCGGCCTCATCTGCAATCAAGAATAAAAACTTATCGCCAACAAGCGAAGTCGAAGTCTCAATTTCATATTTTCCATCCTTCATCATGCTTGAGAACTTTTGAAATCCAGAGATTTTTCCCTCAGAAATCAATTTATGAAACTGAAGAACAAATATTTTTTTATTGCTTTCTGGAATGGAATTTAAAACAGATTGAAACATGATTCTTGATAAAAAGGTTTTTGCTCCGCCAGGCTCACCGTTGATCCATACGAATTCTTTCGCAAGCACGGCCGTTGTCAGGGCCTCAATGACTTGGGATCTTCCATAGACGGTCTGATCAATTTGTTTTAAAGCGTTGATCGATTCTGACCACGAGCTTTGAGGAGACTTAGCGATAACTTGATTTAAGGCTTTTGCGTGCCCGGAGGAATTGTCCGTAAAGATATTTTCGCATCTGAGCGCAGCCATAGCCTGAGTGGCATGGCTACTTAAAGCTAATAATAGTAGAGATGTCTTTAAATCAAATATTTTGGACATGAATTCAAGTCTCCTAAAGACATTTAATACAATTGTTGTGCCGAAAGATGATTTCGTCTCGCTTTGAAACGTTTTTAGTTCACCCATCAAATCTTTAAGCAAAAGTGTATCAATTTGATTCACTTTTTATTTTTTTAGACAGTTTCCGGGCACTTCTCTTGCATTGAACTTGTTTGATGAAAAATTTTATCTTCCTTTTGATATTAAATTTATCTTTTTATCTTGCGCCAACAAGGGCGTTGGCCACCGTTAGATGTGAAAATATTTTTTCATCTGATCAGCTGCTAAAAACAGAAAATATACCTTCTTCAAATCAAAATGAGACCTGGGAGCAAATCTATAAAAAGTCAGACCTAAGTCCAAGACCCGCACTGTGGCTAAAGATTAGACAGTCGCTAGAAAAAAACGTCACTCACCTTCAAAACCCATTAGAGATGGCCGGAACTGATGCCAACCGGATAGGTGCTGTCTACAAATCAATGGTCCAAGAGCTTCCCATATTAAAGACACTCATTGAAGCTGACCGACTGCCAAGGCTTAGTCACGCTGATTTCATTAAGCTGAAAAGGCTTGCGGTTAATAAGATTATTTCTGTGAGCGTGAGACCAAGTTCAGAACTTCAAGTGTTTTCTGCCCTTGAAGCGTTAAAGTATATTTCTTCAATTGAGTCTAGAGTCGAATTTCCACGAACCAAAGAAGACATAGAAAAAGAAAATAAGAAAAAAGATGAAGAAAAAAAGAAGCAAGAGAAAAAAGAAAAGCAAAAAAAAGAGAACAAAGAAGAAGACGATGAACCACCCCAGTGGAATAAAACTCAAGATAAGTACAAGCCTGAGAATAAAGATCTCAGTTCTGATAGTGGCGGGAAGAAAAAAAACGTTGATATCGTTATGACCGATGCTGATGTCCCAAAGCGTCTTTTAAGACAAAAAATTTATGACCTGTTTGATCTTAATAACTGGTCTACAAACCCAGTTCAAAGAAATCCAATTTTAAGGGAAAATAATTTTACTAAAAAAATGATCATCGATCATCTTGGCGAAACTGAAGTGGATGTTCCAGTCCCTTATGGGTACACGCTGATTCCCGGAAAATATAAAGACTATCAAATTAAAGAAATTGGACCTGGTGAGTTTAAACTTTATCCAAGCACAAAAGATAAAGTAACCCTTGGACTCAGCCGTATTTTGGATGAATCCCATAATTCGAGCCTACGGCGCCCGGTCACTCCAGATATGTCAGGTCACTGGCCTAAGCATTTACTGACGTTTACAGAAAGTCTTAAAGGACTTTCGCCGCTTGACGCCGCAGCAAAGCTTGAAAAATACATCGCCGAAGATGGTGGATTTTTATATTACTCAAAAGGCGATAAAATTGACGAAGAGGGTCTTTCTAAAATTGATCAGAAAATGAATTCACTTTTATCTCAGATGCCAAAACCAATGGCTATGGCAAATGCTGGGGCCTTCAACTGTGATGGCGCTGCCTGGATCGGGGCCCTTCTGCTTCGTGATGTTTTAGGACTACAGGTCCGCATTGCTGGTGGCAGAACATCAGCTGGGACTAAAACAATCGACAATGATAAATTTCATGTTGTAAGATCCGCTGATCCCGCCCACGCCTGGCTTGAAGTTCATGATGGAAAAAGTTGGAAGCCATTTGATATGACTCCAAAAAATAACACCCCAGATTCTGAATCTGCACCGACAGAGTTAGAAAGGGACGAACCTAAGCCGTCAGAACAACAAAATAAGCAGGACCAAAAATCCCAAGAAAAATCAAAATCTGAAAGCCAAAGCAAAGATAGTAAAGACGGCAAAGATAAAGATCCTGAAGAAAAAGATGGTAAAGATCCCAAGGATGAAAAGGACAAAGTAAAAGACAATAAGTCTGAAAAAAAAGATGGCAGCGAAGGCAAGCATGGAGAACAAGGACCTTCCGACGGTGAAACTCGAAAAATTGAAGAGCTTATCAAAGCTAAATCAACTCAACGACAAAAAGACGAAGCGCATCTTGCTTTGATTGATAAAATCTTAAAAAGAAATGAACTGATGCTTTTAGAGCATTTGATTCACGACGGTCATCAAACTCAATTTATTGACGAATCAGGGCAGGTCTTGCGCGCGTTAAAAGAACATCCAAATTGGAAAAATCCAGTCGAGCGTTCTGATCAAAAAATTTCAGGATTTATAAATGAAGCTAAATTTTCAAAATTTAATGGTCTCAGTCATCTTATGAATGAAGTCAGAGTTGATTTTGGTCAAAACAAAGCTCGGGATGCTAGACAAAAGCTCATGATTGCTCAACGTCTTTTGGTATCTTTATCTGAGTATCGAAACCTTAACCGCCAAGAAATAGATGCTTTAGCTAGCGTCCAAAAAATATTATCTTTAACTGATCAAATTAAGCATAAAAATTCTAAGGAATTTGATGTGGTTGATGACTTGCTTCGCGATTTGCCAGGTAATATTTCAAAGGAATGGCTTAGACGTCAATATGGAAAAGATTTTGATCAAGTCGGTTCTTCATCGAATCTAAAGCTCGCGCAAGATCTGGTTTCCGGAAAACTGAAACCTTTGCTCCAAATGGGAGCCGTGAGTGATTTTGTGGATATGACTTTGAATTCATCCCAAGAGCCACAGTGGAAAGAAGAGCCCACTCTGAATCGCAGTATCGTTCCAAAACCAAGACAAGATCTGATAGTGACCAGAAATCCCCTTGATTTCGCAAAAATGCTTTGGAACTTACGACCCGGTGAAAATATGTTTGCGCCGACGCTTCAAGGACGTCAGTTTGCCATGGGCAGTCTTGAAACTAGAAGAGTTCCAAATCCGAAAAACCCAATTGAGAGAAAAGTTTCTGTTGTTTACTATGATATTTCAGGCTCAATGGGTGGCCACCCCTTAGAAACAGTCGATGCACTCTTGATGGCCTTTGCCGATCATGCTTTGTCTGAGGTTGATGCGATTGGCAGACCAACGCATGAAATTTACCTGATTCCATTTGATGATAAGATCTATGAAGGGGTTCATATTTCTTCAAGAGAAGACGCACAAAATTTTCTAGCTAAAAAAATGAATCTTCGAACTCAAGCGGCTGGCGGCACTGATATCCAGAAGGTCATAGAAAATTTCTACAGTTTGATTTCTTCAAGCTACCATGCAAAATCTAATCAGGGCCGCGAAAAGCTATTCCAAAAAGCAAATATGGTTCTTTTCTCGGATGGTGGATCACAAATCGATATGCAAAAAATAGAAGAAGCCAGAAAGAAAATACCAAGTTCCATTCAGCTGAGTATGAATTTTGTATCTATTGGGGATTCGGTCAATGAAACGCTTAAAACGCTATCCTCAAATGAGAAACTTTCCACAACCAAACCTACTTTTAGACAAATGAACTCTGAAATGATTAATTCTGTCGTGAGTGTTTCGTCGCAATATGATCCTCAAGCTTTTGCAACTCAAGAAAAGTTATCAGGCAGAATTCTTTCTGAAATCAATGAGCAGCTGCAAAAAATCAGTGTTGATCCAAGACAACAAGGAAATAAGGAGCAAATTGACAAGGCCCTCTCGCAGATCCAGATCACGAAATCAGACGTCAGCAAGCTATCGGGCCTTCGCGAAGTTTTGAATTTACAAAAACTTGAAACCATTCTTGATGACATGAAAATAAGTCAGGTTGCAAAGCAAAGAATCGTGATGGCCGTGATAGAGTCCTATCAGCAGCTGACGGGAAGAAGCTGGAAAGATATGACCTTTGACGAAAAAGATGCTTTTGAAAAATTAAAAAAATGGTCAAGCCGAAAAATTTCAGGATAGTTGTCGTGTTTGATCAACACGCTTGTTGATATTTTTCTTTTGTATTCGATTTATCTTTTTCTTTCAAGGGATTTAATTT
>JAYUEB010000690.1:0-3149 GCA_043739525.1 Bdellovibrionales bacterium | reverse complement strand
AATCTCAAAACTAAAAATTTCTATCGCTCAAAGGTGACACTCAAGAGGAAATCTAGCATCGGCTCGTCTCACGCTCAAAATAATAACTGGCGCTATAGGTACGTCATCATACTCACCAACACTGTGAGTTGCGACTATTTCAATTGCCTCGACAACCTCATAGCTACGATTCACTTTGCCAAATACGGCATAGCCAAACTTCTCAGGAGTATTGTCAATATGATCAAGCTTCTGATTGTCTTTTGTATTGATATAAAATTGCGAGCTTGCACTGTTGACTTCATTTGTGCGAGCCATACCGAGAGTCCCTTTGAGGTTGCTGACTCCGTTGCCGGCCTCATTTAATATCGGATCACTCGTCGTTTTTTCATTCATATTTTGATCTAAGCCACCACCTTGAATCACAAAGCCAGGCACAACTCGATGTACTAGGGTGCCGTTGTAAAATCCAAGATCAAGATAATTTAAAAAGTTTTTAACACTAATCGGAGCGAGATCGTCAAAAAGCTCAACTTCAACAGTGCCCATACTCGTTTCAATCTCAACCAGGGTACCGGCATGCGTGAAATGAAAACTTAAAACACTCAAAACAAGAAAAAACAATTTCATAAAAAATCTCCTATTCATTTGGGGTTTTATCAGCACATTTTGATTTCTCACTTGAGAAACATCGATTGTGCGATAGCTCTTAAACTCGCTTCGTAACTCGAGGCTTTGCTTTCAGGTACCATCACGAGAGTCAGCCATTCGCTTGAACCCATTGATGTTGTGTAGATCCACTCGTTAAACTTTTCTCCATCAGTAACCGAATCCGTGGCCAACACCCAAGCCTGGCCACTCATTTTTGCCCGGGAGACTTTGCGGCTCGAAACTTTTTTAAGTGAAGTTTCGAGCTGATCAAGATTTCTCACATCAACTTTATACAGACGCGAAATGACGAAAGTAGTTTTGTCATTTTCGACATCGGCGCCGGGCGTGCAGGTCAAGGCTTCTGCTCTTTCTGTGCGGCCTTGTTTGCATGACCAGCCCTTAGGGATTCGGATCTGAAAGCGAGGGTGATCCACCAAAGTTTCTTTTTGAAAATTAATTCTTATCAAATTTTTAGGAGAAGGGCTCGTTCGATCAATCTGAGAAATTTTCCAAGTCTCAGACATCAAAGGAGCGGCCTCAGTGAATGTTTCGGTAGAAGCTAAGACGATAGCGACTGTAAATGCGAGTGTGGCTAAGCTTTTCATACCAGAATTCTTAATTAGGATGAGGCTTGAGTCAATGTACTGAAGTTGGCGGCATTCGGCTTTTGCAAGATATCAGTGGACTCCTCAAGCTTTTGAGTGATTACAATGAGACTACATCTAATTTAGAAATATAGACGACATGAATCGTAAATATCTAATATTAGTATATTATACTATTATATATAATCCATATCATCACGAATTTGGCCTCATCAATTTACATTTAGACAATCTATGCGATGATATTTATAGCCCCTGTTAACCACTAAAAGTTAGGGACATCGTAGAGGGTTTTTAAAATTCTCATGCGGACAAAATTGGTTAGTTCGTCAATCTCATATGCAACTCGTGTTTACTCCACAAGAGCCCAAACTCTCACATTCGAATATGAGAGGTTTTGCGAACTCTCGTCTATGGCATATTCCTTGCTCTTCAAAGCTTCGTAAATATTAGGAAATAAAGATATGCTTCACTTAATAGTAGTTCTGACTTTTTAACCAGCGCCTACAGTTTTGCTAGTCACTCTTCTCCTGCCGACAAATCAGAGAGAGTGAATCAAGAACTACAGGCATATAATGCTTGCCTGAGTTCACTTTCGAAGGACGTACGATATCGAACGACGTCTGAAGCCAGTGAAACACTCGATGAATATCTCAAAATTCAAAATACAATCATTCAAAATATCGAGAGCAATAAGTCCGATCTTGTCGATGCTGAAATTCGCCGAACTAATTTTCTAGCGTGGACTCTCTCTCGAAAATTGAGTGAGTGTCTTGATCTTTCAGATGGCCCTAGCAAAAGTCGTTACATTTTTATGGTTGGACAACAAGCTCATACTGACGGAGAAGTTTTTCACTTTGTTGCCGGCAGTCTCATTCAAGAACTACTCAATAACATATGCCCGGGCGCCGCAGTAGAATGCAAAAAGCAAATTGTTTTAAAAAGACAAATTCAAAAATCTGATCTCCTCATTTATTTAAAACTTCTGAGCCCGCAAAGTGTAAAGCGTATTTCTTTTGAGGGACACGGTTGGGCAGACGGATTACTCATTTCATACAAGGACATGTTGGTGCCTGAAGACTGGAATAAGTATATGAAAACTCCACTGATCTCGTGGCAAAAATATAGAGAAGGAGCAATCTATAGTGATGACCTGAGCTATATTGGCCCTGCCTTTGCGCGAGTTCTCGATCTCAATGCAGTTGTTGATTTACGTACTTGTGAGGCCGGCCAACGATTGGCACCGATTCTACGTGGTCAACTTCCTAAATCAGTCAGTGTTCAAGCTAGCACGAGCGGAATGAGCATTAAGGAAGGAAAGCCCGGATGGATTTTAAGATTAGAAACCGGAGAAGAGTTTCGAGGTAAACAAACCTCTATGATCTCTGAATCTCCAAAGGACTTTGGGAATGTGAACCCTATCCCATTTAGCCAAGAAATTTTAGATCCTAAAAACATTAAGCAAGATCCTGGCGACAACGGCCTTGACGACATGACAAGCTTTATTCTCACCCGGGTTTCGCGTTTGAGTTCTTGGCATGCCTGGATCGAACAAAAGAAAACGCCTCCGCGTCTCATTACTTTTGATGAGCTGGACCGAAAAATTATCATCTCATTATTTGTCGATACTCGTAAAAAAGCTCACGTCCATGAATTGGACGACGATGATCTACCGGTTACAAATAGTCAGTACAGAGCGAAAGTTCAGGCTCGAATGGCAATTACAAAAGATGAAAGAAGTCGTGCTTACCTACGCGGTCTGTTTGAGCGTATTGATACCTGCATTACTGAGGCCGTGCGTATTCATTACTAGCCTAAAGCCGAAGAACCATTATTTTATTTGAGAGAGATTTTGGGTGGAGGCTGCGACGGCTATTGGGAAACCTACCAAAACCCTACCGGCGCAGTCCCTAG
>JAYUEB010000689.1:0-3153 GCA_043739525.1 Bdellovibrionales bacterium | reverse complement strand
GCGCAGAATATTCCAGTTGGTAATCTTGAGAAGAGAGTCCTCTTTGCTCGTACGAAGAAGAGAATCCGCTGAACATTGGGATCGTTAACTGTAGTCCGACAGACCAAAACTGAGAGTAGTTCGAAAAAATATCGGCTTTTGTAAAGCTGTTACTTCCCAGATCACCAACGAGTGCTAAACTTGGAAGATGCTTGCCAAGAGTCTGGTCTTTTAGATCATTTAATTGCATACGGCGCAGACGAATACTTTCGAGTTCTGGTAAACGCGCATTTTTAAGATCAACTTTTGAGTCAATCAAAGCCAGTGGTACTCTTACCAGTTTGCCGCGTAACTTAGTTTCGGATTGAGGAACTCCGCCCATTAAAGTCGTGAGGCTTGCTGCAGCTGAAACAATCGCATTTTGCGAACTGATGATTTGCGGCTTCAAAAGAGCAATTTGGGTTTTGACTTGAAGGACGTCGAGTAATTGACCACGACCAGTTTGATAACGGCTTTGGGATGTTTTAAGGGTCTCTTTCAAAACGTCGAGTTCGCGGTTGAGAAGATCAAGCAGTTTCTGATCTAAAATCACACTGTAAAAAGCTTGGATAACCTGATTGCCTATATTGCGCTCTGCGATTTCGATATTGACCAAATCGACCTGGCGATCAAAGTCCGAATTGCGAATAGCCGATAAACTACCATAACCAAAAAGCGGCTGGCTCAAGTGAAGATCAATATTATAGGTATTGTAGGATTGACCGTTAAAAGGTGCATTTGCGCCAGAGGTTGCCATTGAATCCTTTTTATCTAAAGCAGTGGCGACTGTATTGATCGTTGGAAAAAGACTCGCGCGGACCAATGAGGTCGCTTCTTTATCTTGATTTAACTTTTCTCGAGCTTGTTTAATCGAAGGATTATTTTTTATTGCCGTATCGATTGCATCTCGAATGGTGATCACATTCACGTTTGGCGCATTCGACGCATCAACAGCTAAAGCTTGATTCGACAAAAGCAAAAATAAAATTGCAAAAAGAGAGGTCGTGCGCTCACGGGGCAAGAATTTGCAGTTTATATTTTTCCCCATTTTAATCCTCCGAAACATCAAGCTGTCAGAACAAAGTTGAATTCCATTCTATTGGTAGGGGCATATTACCAAATAATAATTGCAGTATGCAACTAAATAGTCGGACGCGTAAATTTCACAGTGTGTAAACTTTTAGATCGAAACCTGCATGAAAAAATCGGCTGAAATATTTTGAATCGCCGGGTTCGTGGGTACGTCTGAAAAAGAGGCTCCCTCTGAGTACACAGGAAAGTGAATTCGGGGTCCAAGAAATATGGAAGGGGTAATTAAGAAGTCAGCCGTTGTAAAAATCTCCGTACTTACGCCAGGAGCTCGAGTGGTATGAGTCATGAGGCTTGAGCGTTGACCGCTTCCGAGTCTTAACCAGCTGTTCATACGACGATTAAGCGAATTAATTAAACCGGTCCCGTAAATACTATCCATCGGGGCGGTGTAGTTACTTCGGCTGAAATAAGTGAGAGACCAAACTGTGGAGAAATTCCATTGTCGTTGAAGCTTCAGGCTGTAAATTAAATTGTAACCTAGGCTCACGCTATTGGTAGACTCGGATCGCTCGGTCGTCGGGATTGATGTGCGAAACATTCCAGAAAAGTTTTGGTCTTCGTCTCTCACAATAGGGTGAAAAAACAGGGCACTTAAATCCGAAAGGCCCGTCGGATTAGCTTGTTCAACTAAGCTTAAAGATTCATCCACACTTTGGTTTGAATTATCCGAATTCGCATTGAGCTTAGCGTTCGGGTTTTTTCCCCTTGCTGATTTGCGGCCCGGTTGTTGAGTATCTTGTTCAACGGGACCTGCAGAGCCAGGAGCGCTATCATGTGAATGGTGATGATTCGAATAGGTGTATCCATCGCTGACTAAGAATCCCCAACCGGTTTTAGTTCGCACGCCGAAATAAACTTCTTCTTTCGAGCGCAGGTAACTTCCCATTTGTGAGAGAGAGCCGAGGCCATTTTGTGATTTGAGTCCAATTGTAAAAAGGCTTGGCTTTTTTTGATTACTCAACTCACCCATTGTGGAGCGAACTTCATACGCAAGATCGACAGCTTCTGCTCGAGCCACAGAAATTTTAAAAGCAAAACTTAAAGGAACAAGAATAAATATTTTTAAAAGCAGATGATTTGAAATACGTTTCCCCCCTCTAAGAAATGAGTTTTCGAATTCAACAACATCAGCGATCCAAAATATTGTCAACGATTCATTCCAAGGTGGAACAGAAGGTGCGCATGCATTGAAACTAAGAATGAACTGTCGAAAGAATTCCACATTTTAATTTTAGGAATTGATATCGAAAATTGAGTTTACTTCGGCAAAGCCAGTCCCATCGCGCTAAGCCAGTCTGGCGTAGGCAAAACGAGTTTTCTCTGTTTTAAATCGAAGAGTCCGAAAACAAATTCTGCGTGTGCGCAAATCTCATTTTCTTTTACGATGATCTGTTCCAAAACACCGATTTTTCGTTGGTACGAAATTACGCGTGACTGTATGTCAACGACGTCTCGAGCTTTTAATTCTTTTAAATATTTTAATTTTACTTCTAATATTGTGGGCCCTAAACAGGTCTCTTCAATCTTTTTCAAGCCAAATCCATTTTTAGTAATGAGATCCCATCGCGCTTCTTCAAAGACTGTTAGATAGGCGGCGTTGTTCATGTGGCCATAAACATCGAGATGAATTTCTTTAATATAAGTAGGATACGAAAAAACTTTTGCGTCGCTCACGAGGTCTCCTTACTCTTAAAAGAGAAAAAGTTTCCGATAAGAGTATTTGGGAAAAGGTAAATAAAAGCAGGTAAAAAGATAAGGTCGCCAACAAGGCCGCCAATAATCGAAACCATCATGCAAGCACCAAAGGTACGATTTAAAGAAAAATAGGAAAATAAAAATACCGAAAAACCAACTAGCATAATGCAGGTTGAAACGAGGCAGGGATTTCCCTCAAGATAAAAAGTTTTGGTAACGGGGAGCGGGCGCAATTTGGTTTTCAAATCTTTCAGGCGATTGAGAACATACACGGTGTTGTTAAATGCGAGTCCAAGTGCGATTGAAAAAATAATGGCAACTCCTGGCTTAATAGGAATGTGAGTCATC
>JAYUEB010000688.1:0-3155 GCA_043739525.1 Bdellovibrionales bacterium | reverse complement strand
TCAGAACGTGGATTAGAATACGGAGCTTGTTTTCGTGGAATTACAAATGTACGAGAGTCTAAAAATGAAATTTTAGCCAAAATTCATTTGCCTACAGTGCAGGGAACGAAAGCTAATGGAAGCAATCGGTACCAGATTCATCCGGCGTTGTTAGATAGTTGTTTTCAGGCCGTGGGAATATTTTATTCAAATTTGATTGGTTTAGAATCAATATTTCTGCCGGTTTCAGTAGGGCAGGTGAGTGTCTTAGGAACTATTGATGACGAGATCTGGTGTCATGTCGTGGGAATGCGAGAAGACTATAAGCCGGGTATGCCTATAGTTAGCAATTTGGATATATATAGTAAAGATGGTCAGCGAGTTTGCGAAATTAGAAACTTTATTGCAGCGCCAAGCTCACACAAAAATATCGAAAAACTTTTTGCCGATGCGAACTTCGAAAGCGACAAAGTAGGAGATCCCGAACAATGGTTGTACGTCATAGATTGGGAACAGAAATCCTTATCTGAGTTGCAACTGCCTGTCTCTAAAGAACTTAGAGAAACTTGGTTAATTTTGGGCGACAATCAAGGTCTCGCAAATAAACTAAGTGACGAGTTAGAGTTGAGAGGCATTTGCACTATTTGCTATCAGGCGAAGTCAAAAACGAATCAGAAGAAAACTTTCAACTCTCAAAAGGAAATAGATGTCGCAGATGACGAGTCTTTGAATTTGCTCGTTGATGTACTGATTGAAGAACGGAAAGAACAATTCAAAACTCAGCCTTTGACAAAAATTATACATCTTTGGAGTTTAGAAATGAATTCGGGCGACCAACAGAGCCCGCAGGATATAGGAGTTTCTCAGCACTTTGGATATGGAAGTGCCTTGGCAATTACTCAAGGGCTATTGCGATTATTAACTAAAATGTCCTTGAAAGAAATTCCGAGTTTGTCCTTCGTCACTAGTGGCGCGCAATTGGTGGGTGGGCAAACAAAATTGAATGAAATCCAAGCTCCTCTTTGGGGTTTTGTGCGCACGTTAGTAATGGAACATGTAGAACTCAGGACACAAATTATTGATTTAGATCCTACTCAAGGATTGAGTGGGCAAGTAGAGAATCTCATTTCTGAGCTATGTAGAGATGGAGAAAGTGAGAGATTTGAATATCAAGTCGCCTATCGCGATACACGTTATGTGGCGAGGCTCAAGCGAGTAACTATAGAGCAAAACCAAAAACTTCCTAAGCAGCTTTCTTCCGAAGGAAGTTATTTAGTAACGGGTGGATTGGGCGGATTGGGCCTAGAAATTGCCGAATGGATGCTTTCTCAAGGTGCTCAGCATTTGATTTTGTTAGGACGTAGTCCGCCCACAAAGCAAGTGTTAACGAGACTCGATAATATGAAAAAGCCGGGAATTCAAGTTGATCTTTGTTATTGCGATATAGCCGATCAAACGCAGCTATCCGTTCAACTGAAAAAATTGAAAAAAGAAACTGCAAAGAAATTAAAGGGTGTGATTCACGCGGCAGGGTTTTTGAGTGATGCCTTTATTGTGAACCAAAATTGGACTTCATATGAAATGGTCATGAAATCTAAAATCGAAGGTGCATGGAATTTGCATCGGCAAACTCTTGATGAAGATTTAGATTTTTTTGTGCTCTTCTCTTCGTCGACTTCGATGTTTGGTAATCCCGGACAAAGTAATTATGCAGCTTGCAACTCCTATTTGGATGGCTTGGCTGCGAGTCGAAGACTCTTGGGAAAGCCAGGAATCGCTATTAGTTGGGGACCATGGGCCGAAGCTGGTCTTGCTTACCGTATGAAAGCTGAATCTAAAAAGCAAATTAGAGAGGGGGGGCTGTTAGAAATTCCTCTGGCTGTCGGCCTTCAATATTTAGGACGATTTTTGAGATCAAAATATGATCATTTGGGCTTCGTCGCCATCGACTGGCAAAAGTTTTCAGAAAATAGCAACGACTTAAATACCCAAAGTTTTTTAAAGCAGTTTATGGCCAACAAGCTGAACCAAAAGAGTGTCAGAAGTCCTGGGCCCTTTGAATTGAAAGTCTTGGCTTTATCCGAAAACAAAAGAAAAAAGTATCTCATTCAATTTCTTATCGAGCAAATTACTAGCCTCATAGGTTCAAATAAGGGAGAAGTCGATCCTACTCAAGGCTTTATGACCTTGGGTTTAGATTCTCTAGGTCTTATGGAGCTAAGAAATCGATTGAAGCGTGAGTTTAAGTATTCGTTTACGACGGCTTCAATGTTCAATTATCCTACAATTGAGGCGCTTGCCGATTTCATTTTGCATGAGATAATAATGAAGTCAGAAACTCCGTCTGAAAAATTCAAAGCAAATGAGTTGCCAAGTGATCTTGATAAACTTCAAACGGTAGTTGTTCAAGATGGTCAAACCTATATTTGGAATCAAGAAACTAGCAAGTATGAGTAAAAAAGAATTTGATCCCTCGAAAGCTTTTTCGGTTTACTCAGTGAAATCTGAGGAGGAGCTTTCGAAGCTTTTGAAGACATCATCCGGTAGTAACAACGAGGCAATTGCGATAGTTGGTATGGGTTGTCGTTTTCCGGGCGGTGCTAACGATCTTGAAAGCTATTGGAACCTATTGTCGCTAGGCAAGAATGCTATAATAGAAATTCCAAAAGAACGCTGGAATAACGACGAATACTACGACAAAGAATTGGGTGCTCCAGGTAAAATTTGTACCAAAAAAGGCGCATTTATTACTGGCATTGGCATTGATGAGTTTGATTGCGAATTTTTTGGGGTTTCAGAAGCAGAAGCGAAAGCCTGTGACCCTCAACTTAGACTCTTACTTGAGACAACATGGGAAGCGCTAGAGGACAGTGGCGAGTTACAACAGTCGCTCTTAGGTAGCAAAACGGGAGTATTCGTCGGTTCAATGTGGACGGAATGGACGAACCTCATTCACCAACTAGGAGAGGCTGGGCAAAAATATGACCTGTTTCAAGCTAATTTATCTCTTGCCGGTCGGCTCGCTTATTTTCTTGGAGCTCAAGGTCCAACTCTTGAATTAAATACGGCCTGTTCGTCATCACTGGTTGCGATTCATCTTGCCTGTCAGAATTTGAGATCAGGAGATTGCGAAAGGGCGGTAGTCGCTGGAGTGAATACGCTTATCTCGCCAGAAA
>JAYUEB010000687.1:0-9495 GCA_043739525.1 Bdellovibrionales bacterium | reverse complement strand
AACAAGAAGCTTTGTCGGACGGTGGAGTTACGACGGTACTTATAGCTAAAGAACAAATTGACGAAGCAAAGGGCGCCGTCGATTCTGCCCACGGGCTTCGTTCTCCAACTTTTTCTGCGAATGTTGGTATTGGCGTACAGAACGTTATGGGCGGAGGCTTTGGCTCTTCAGGCACTCACAATATTGGAGTGACTTATCCTCTCCTCAACAATGCGATCACAACAACAATTGCGAGTTCAAAACACATCGAACTTTCTAAAGAACAGCTTTTTAAAGCGCAATTGAATCAAGCAATGCTACTCGTGGCGATTGATTACTACGAAGCGGTGAAAGCAAACAAAGATCTCGTAGTTGCTCAAAATCTTTTGTCTGCTTCTCGGGCCTTTTACAATTCTGAAGCAAGTAAATTAAAATCAGCAGGTATTGGCAGCCCAATCGACACAGGCACTGCGAAGAATCAGGTCGACGTTGCTCAAATCGCTGTTACAAACGCATTAGCCGCAGCTTCAAACGCTTGTACAAATTTGGTAACTTTAATTAACAACGTGGGCGACTCTAGTGTTTGTGCGCATCTCGTTGACCCAAGCGTTCCTGGCTCTTTTGATGTCGACGTTGAAGCAGCAGTAAAGGCTGCATTGAACAGCCGACCAGAAATCGCTGCTAACCAAAATATGATTGCGTCGGCACAAGATTTAAGAAATGGAGTGGGAGGACTTAAAAACCATCTCACGGTGAACGCTGCTGCAACAAATGGTTCTGGCGCAAATTCAGGAATCAGCGGGGTGATCCCACGTAACGGAAGCACCACGACGGCCGGTGTAACAATCGGTCTTACTTGGGGCGGAACCGATAAAGGTGATATCGAGCAAGCAAACTCACGCATTGATCAAGCAAATACAATGTTAACAGACGCTCAAAAAAGCATACGCAAAGATGTGATGTCTGCAATCACAACTTTGAACCAGGCTTACACAAACAAAGCAACAGCTCAGATTTACTACGACGATGCAATGACCTTGGTAAACACCTATCAAGCACAGGCAAAAGCCGGTGTTAATATTTTGGATTCAACAGCGTACGTTCAAGACTTAAAAAGTCTTCAACAAGCTCAACAAGCTTTGTTTGAAGCTGATTGCAATGTATCTGAAGCTATCGCTCAACTTGAAGCATCTGTTGGTGCTTCTTACACAATGGACATCAATCAGTTTTTTGCTCAAAGTGGTCTTTTGAATACGAAAAAAGTACGAAAATAATTTTTGGCATTTTCTGCCGCCGAGATTTATTTTCTCGGCGGATATGTTAGGCTCACCTCATGATTCACCTCATGGCCGCTGTTTACCTCGCCTGTCTTTTTGTCTCATCATTGATGACTTTTTTTTATGTGTTCTCTCTTAAGAAACATTTTCAGAGTTCGGAATATCAAAGGCTGAATTCAAACTTAGCGAGTCTCAATTTATTCTGGTCCGATTCGAGATCTGATATCTTGCCTCTTGAACCCAGTTCTCTCGAACGTGATCAAACTGAAGCCATCAATTCATTTCTCAGAGTCGCCCTCATCGCCTGTTTTACGAGCATTTTTGGCTGCCTTTTTCTGATAGTCTTTATTTTTTCGGTACTCAAACTCGCAAAACCCCGTCTGGAGAAGAAGATTCTCGCCAGTAAGCTTGCGCTGCATTCACAAATGAGTGCTTCTGAGACAAAAGAAATTGTGCTCGCGCTTCAAGCAGAATTTAATTTAAATGGCTTTCAGTTGAACTGAATTTGTTTGACCGCGAGCTTTGCTAATCTAATCCATTATTTATTTTTATGGATAAAAAACTGGACCTTTCAAACCAAAGCCTGACAAATTTGAGGTTGCTCACGCGACCTTGGTCAACATACCCTAAATCCGGACTCAAAAACCGGGGGGTTTGTAAATGAAGTTAAAATCAGCAATTTGCATGATGATCGTCGCTTTAAGCCTAGTGAGTTTTACTCAGCAAGTTTTAGCAGCGAATCCAGTCGTAGGATCTGTCGACACCTGCTTCTCTCCAGCCGAAAGATGTGACCTGAAATTGATCTCTCTCTTAGGTACTGCATCTAAAACATTGGACATCGCAATTTACTCGATCACTCACCCACAAATTGTCGCAGCAATTATTGCTGCAAAAAATCGTGGAGTACTTGTTCGCATGGTCGTTGATCGCCAACAGTCATCAGGCGCATCATCTTTAGTGAATCAGTTAAAAGGCGCAGGTGTTCCACTTCGCATCGGAAATGTTCAAGGAATCATGCACGACAAATACTCAATCGTTGATCTTAGAACAATTGAGGCGGGATCATTTAACTACACAATGAATGCAACTCAATCAAATGCTGAGAATCAACTTTATCTAAATGATCCAACAACTGTTGCTAAGTACGAGGCGAACTTTGTTGCCTTATGGAATTCTTCCGCTGGTAATTAAAATAGACAGGGACTCGGGGTCAGGCAATCTGACCTCAGATATCAGATACTGAAACCGCAAACTGCCACTGAAACTGAAAAACTGCCAACTGGGGACAGCTGCCCGCAAACGGCAAACTTCCTAATAACTCGATTTATAGATAAAGTATTTTAATCACGGACCTGTCGTTTTCAGTCTACTGGCAGCTGTCTGCGGTCGTTCGGTCACAGTCTCAGTTTGCCAGTTTCTGAATCTGATATCAGAGGTCAGTTTGCCTGACCCCTATCCTCTATCCTCTGTATTATCTCTAATTCTCGTCGTCCGTATCGCCTTCATCATCTGGGATTCCTAGACTGAATTTCTCAACACGGTAGCGCATGGATCTAAAAGTAATACCCAAGAGTTTTGCTGCGCGCTTTTTAGTTCCGCCAGCGGCATGAATCGCTTTGATTAAAAGTTCTTTTTCAATTTGATCAAGGACCTTTTGTAAATCAATTCCCTCTTCGGCTGAGATCTCAATCCCTTCACTTGATGCCATCTTACGTCCCGATGGCGTATTCACGAAAGGTGGTAAGCTCTCAGGGAGAACTGTTGCACCAGCTTCAAGTGCGACCGTTCGCTCAATGATATTTTCAAGTTCACGCACGTTTCCTGGATAGTCATACTTCTTCAAAAGATCCATCGCTTCGCGACTAATCGCTGCGATGTTTTTAGTGAGCTTCGAATTGTATTTTGCAAGAAAGTGATTTGCTAAGAGTGCGATATCATCTCTACGCTCACGCAAACTGGGTGTGCGAATATTAATAACGTTCAAACGATAGAACAAATCTTGTCGGAAGGAACCATCTGCAACCATGTCCTCAAGATTACGATTTGTAGCTGCAATAATTCTCACATCAACATGCAAATCTTCAGTTGCACCAACACGTCTAATGACTCGTTCTTGAATCGCTCTTAAAAGTTTTACCTGAATACTCAGTGGCAATTCGCCCACTTCATCCAAGAATAGAGAACCGCCATCAGCAACTTCGAAAAGACCTGGTTTATCGACAACCGCACCCGTGAAAGAACCTTTTTTATGACCAAACATTTCGGATTCCATCAAATTCTCTGGAATCGCTCCGCAGTTGATCGTCACAAAAGCTTTATCTTTAAGTGGTCCATTATAATGAATGGCTTTCGCAACCATCTCCTTACCGGTACCGCTCTCGCCCGTAATCAGAACATTTGTTGGAGAATCACTCACTCTCTTCACTAAAGAATAAATCTTATGCATTGCCTCGGAGTTACCTACGAGATTTTGAAAGCTATACTCTTTCTCGAGTTCTTTTTTGAGTGTTCTATTTTCAACTTCGAGATTTTTACTTCGAAGCGCATTTGCGATATTGATTCGAACTTCATCAATTTTGAAAGGCTTTGTGATGTAGTCGTATGCGCCCATCTTCATTGCCTCAACTGCACTTTCAGTTGTACCGAAAGCCGTGATCATCATGAAGATAAGTTCAGGATAAGATTCGCGGACGTGCTTCAGAAGCTCAATGCCGGTCATGTTCGGCATTTGAAGATCCGAGATAACCATATCAAAAGTTTTTTTCTTGAGAATCTCTGCCGCCTGCTTACCGTCTTCTACGCAGGTGATTTCATAACCCTCTTTGCGAAGCATGATATCTAAAAACTCGCGTATTGATTCTTCGTCGTCGGTGACCAGTATTCTGGGCTTCATGATGTCTTACTCCCTAAGGCTTTACTTTGCTTTGCGATTTTGAATTCCCCAAGTTAAATTGTCTTCTGGGATTTTTGTTTGTGCAAGAGGTAAATCGTTTCGTTCAGTACGCTCCGGAAATTCGAGGGTAAATCCGGTCCCAACACCCTTCTGACTTTCGACAAAAATTTGGGCATTGTGGGCTTCCAAAATTTTATGCGTGACAGCCAGACCTAAGCCTGTACCTTTTGCCTTGGTTGTATGAAAAGGTTCAAAGATTTTTTTGAGTCTTGCCTCTTCGATACCGACTCCATTGTCCGAAATTTTAACAATGACTTTTTTATCACCATCAATACATACAACCTTAATCTTTGGTTTTTCTTGATCTGAAACTGCTTGATGAGCATTTATAATTATATTGATGAGTGCTTGGCGAAGTTTATCGCGGCTTCCAGAGATCACTTTTTTAGAAGTGATCTCGAGTATTACTTCTGTATCTTTACGAAGATTTTTATTGAGCTTGTTCATCTCGCAAATATCTGTGAGAAGTCCTGAGAGCTGAACGGATTCATCACTCACTTGGTTGGGTTTTACATAGTCTAAGAATTCAGTAATCATGTTGTTCAATCGATCAATCTCTCTGATGACGATATTCATGAGTTTCTTTTGTTCTTCAGGCGACATTTGTCCGCCTTGACCTAGCAATTCGATGCTTCCACTGATACTGGCAAGAGGATTACGAATTTCATGTGCAATACCTGCCGCCAGTTGGCCGACTGCCGCAAGCTTTTCGCTTTGCCTCATAGCAAATTCAAGGCGCCTGACAACTGTCAGGTCTTGAAATGAAAGCACATAGGAATTTGAAACTCCGTCGGCCTCAATCAGAGGAGAAATGACAAACTCTAGATTTAATTTATCGCCGCTGATATTCGTATACCCAAAGTCAAATCTTGTTGAGAGCTCCTTCTGAAATTCTGGCTCGTGCTGAAGAATAAAGCTCGAAATGCCCGGCATAATTTTTTCAAAGCTGCTTCCGATCAAATCCCGAGCGTCGTATTCCAAAATCTTGGTTGCCGCGCGATTACACATTAAAACTTCTAGCTTTGGATCAACAGTAATAAGTCCCGTCGCAATATTTTGAATGATTAAGTCATTTAGATTTTTAAGACGCTTTAAGTCTTTTCCGCGCGCAAGAAGCTCGCTACCCATGAAGTTCAGTTGATCGCTTAAATAGCCCGACAACAAAGCGACTGCATAGAAGGCCAAGTTATTAAGGCCAACGCTGAAAAATAGAGTTTGGCCCTTGAGCTCTGGGCCCACGATAATCAAAATATTAAAGGCGACACTTGTCGCAAGGGCCAAGAATAGCGCGCCACGAGACCTGAAAACAAAGCCGCACAATATAATGTTAACAAGATACAAGAAAACAAAAATCGATTGGTTTGAGCCATTGTAGTAGTTCAAACAGGTGATGAATACCGTATCAAACAAAAACAAAATCGCTGTCGGAAACCAATTCTTAAGAGCCTGATCAAAATATAAAAGATATACAGAATTAAGAACGAACGCCGATGCGAGCATCACATAGATCGGCACCATGATTTCAACATTGATGAATTCAGGCTGAAGAGTGCCGAAAGCGATTAGAATAATAAGAATCGTCCACAAAAAGCCTAGGCGAACCGCTTCGATAATAAGCATTTGATTTGCACTTTTAGTGAAATCAAAATTTTCGGTTCGCGCAGTTTGGGAGTTCATCCGCCTGTAACCGCACCAGCCATCTGGAAGATTGGCAAGTACATCGCGATGACCACAACGGCAATAATTCCGCCGAGAACAATCATCAGCACTGGCTCAATAATAGATGTCAAAGCCCCCACGGCAACATCGACCTCGTCCTCATAAAAATCTGCGATCTTACCTAACATTTGATCGAGGTTACCGGTCTGCTCACCGACTGCGATCATCTGCACAACCATTTGAGGAATAAACTTTTCTTTTGATAAAGGCGCTACGATTGTCTTACCTTCAGAAATCGAGTCTCGGGCTCTAATGATTGCTTTTTCGATTTGCACGTTACCGACAACTCTTGCCGAAATGTCGAGAGCTTCGATAATTCCGACACCTGATGAAAGGAGCGTTGAGAGTGTTCTGGTAAATTTGGCAATCGCGCCTTTTTGAATGAGTGGTCCAAAAATAGGTGTTACGAGCAAGAATCGATCGATTTGTTCTCTACCAACTGGCGTCTGGTAATACTCTTTTATAGCAAAAATCCCGGCAACAATGGCTCCGATAATTACATACCAATAATGGACAAAGAAATCGCTACAGTGAACCACGAGTTGAGTAATCGCCGGAAGCTGTTGATGGGCGCCAGCGAACAGAGATTGAAACTTTGGAATTACGAAAATCATAATCGCAGCGATCACGCCAAAAGCGACAAACACGATCGCTGCAGGATAGACAAGAGCCCCTTTAATCTTACCCTGAATTTTAACAGCCTTTTCGATGTAAACGGCAAGTCGACTTAAAACGAGATCTAACTGACCTGATTTTTCGGCCGCACCGACCATGTTCACGTAAAATTTATCAAAAACTCCCGGGTGCTCCTGTAGAGCATCGGCAAATTTCTTACCTTGTGAAAGTTGAGTAATGACAATTTTGCAGGCTTTAGTAATAGGAGTTTCGCGAATTCCTTGAGAGAGAACTTCGAGACTTTGCAAAATCGCGATACCCGACCCCAATAGAGTTGCAAGCTGACGGGTAAAAATCTGTAGATCTTTTGATTGAGCTTTACCGACATTTACGATGACTCTCATCGCGACCGGCTTTGGAACAAGCTTTAAGGGCACAACTCTCTGAGCTCGCAACTTATTTCGTGCGTCGACTTCATTGACCGCATCGATTTCACCACGTGTGTTCTGGCCATTTGCCGCTCTGGCCTCGTATATGTACTTTGCCATTAAATCCCAGCTTTCTTGAGCATGACGTCGAGCTGCTCAGGCTCCGGACTCGCAGAAAACGCTGTCTTGAGGTCGATTTTTCCCCGTGCGAGCAGGTTAAAGAGAGATTGGTTCATAGTAACCATTCCCGTTTTATCTTGTCCCATCTGCATCATTCCGTGAATTTGATGAAGTTTGTTTTCACGAATTAAATTTCGAATACTTGGAGTTAAAAGCATAAACTCCACGGCAGCGACACGCCCGCCCTGCTTGCTTGGTAGAAGCACCTGACAAATAACACCTTGTAAAACGAAGCTGAGCAGAACGCGCACGCGATCTTGTTGCTCACTCGGAAAAACGTTCACGATACGATTAATTGTTTGCACAGCTGAATTTGTATGAAGAGTTGCGAACACTAAGTGTCCAGTTTCTGCAATGAGCAGTGCAGACTCGACACTCACGAGATCTCGCATCTCTCCAAGCAGACAATAATCAGGATCTTGTCTTAATACGTATTTGAGTGCTGAGCCGTATTCATCTGTATCAGAGCCAATTTCTCTCTGATTTACGATACAAGCTTTGTGTGTATGAACGAACTCGATCGGATCTTCAAGCGTGAGAATGTGACCAAATTGCTCCTCATTGATTTTATCAATCATCGCAGCAATGGTTGTCGACTTACCTGAGCCTGTTGGACCGGTAACTAATATCAAACCGTTATTCAAATACGTGAGATCAGAAATTGCTTGAGGAAGTCCCAAATCTGCAAACTTTGGAATCGCAACAGGAACCCTTCTATAAACTCCACCGACCGCACCTTTTTGAAGAAAGTAATTCGCACGAAAACGAGCCATATTTTTAATGTCGAAGCTGAAGTCGAGTTCTTTCGCCTCTTCAAAGTTTGCCTTTTGACCATCTGACAAAACTGAATAGCAAAGTTTACGTGTGGCTTCTTTTGTTAGGACCTCGCCCTTTACGCGTACGATACGTCCATTCACTCTGAGCGCTGGTGGCGATCCTGCGGTAATATGCAAATCGCTGGCACCCTGATCTGTTGCAAATTTTAAAAGCTGTAAAAGGCTAGCCATGTTTTATTCACTGTCCTTCACTGTCACATAGAGAACTTGTTCAAGAGGAATGAGTCCCTGTTTAAATTTGACGATCGCTGCTTGTCTCAATGATTTCATTCCAGATCGGATCGCTGCCTCTTTGATGTCGACAGTTGTACCGTTCTTCATGATTACTTGTCTTGTCTCGTTGTTGATCGTCATTAACTCATAGAGAGCCACGCGACCTTTAATGCCAGTACCATTACAATTCGAACATCCCTCGCCGCGGAATGCTTTAATCGAAGAAACCTCTTCCATCGGAATACCAACCGAAATCAAAGCTTCAGGTGTGATTTTGTCTTCTATTTTGCAATTAGGACAAATTTTACCTGCAAGACGTTGAGCCACCACGAGACTGACCGTCGTACAAATTAAGAAACCCGCGATACCTATGTCGAGCAGACGCGAGATAGTTCCTGGAGCATCATTTGTATGAAGCGTACTTAAAACTAAATGACCTGTGCTCGCGGCCTTGAACGCGACCTCAGCAGTTTCTAAATCGCGAATCTCCCCCACCAGAATAATGTCGGGATCTTGCCGCAAGAAAGATCTTAAGGCTGCGGCAAAGTTGAAGCCGATATCAGGCATCACTTGCACTTGGTTAATACCATCTAAGTTAAACTCGATCGGATCTTCAGCTGTTGAAATATTCATTGTCGGATCATTCAGAGATGCAAGAGCCGAATAAAGAGTCGTTGTTTTTCCGGATCCAGTTGGACCCGTCACGAGCACCATTCCCTGAGGTTCATTGAGTTTACCTCGGAATAAATCGAGCTCTGCCCTTTCGAAGCCGAGCTTGGTCATATCCAATTTCAAATTCGATTTATCCAAAATACGCATAACAATTTTTTCGCCAAAAATTGTTGGCAGTACACTTACCCGGAAATCGACATCTTCGCCTTGAACCGTTTTAACTTTTAAACGACCATCCTGAGGTTTACGTCTCTCAGAGATGTCGAGCTTACTCATAATTTTAATACGACTCGATAGAGCAGCCGCAACGCCAGGGGGTGGCTGACTCTTTTCGTAAAGATTTCCGTCAATGCGGTATCGAACTCGCAAGCGTTTTTCATAAGGCTCAACATGAATATCACTCGCCTTGAGCTTAATAGCCTCACCCAACATCAAATTTACGAATTGAATGATTGGAGCTTGATCGACTTCACCGGTACTCTTCAAAGCCTGAGCCTGATTCGAGTCATTAAATGCCAAGGCATCTTCTGAGTTTTCAAGATCTGTCACAACACTTTGAATCGATCCACCAGATGGCGCGAGATAATACTTCTCAATAGCCTTACTAATCGCAAGTTCTGTCG